>JBBRUO010000195.1:0-9689 GCA_038247725.1 Gemmatales bacterium | reverse complement strand
GTGCGTGGGGAAGACTGCGGTCGCTGGACCTTTGGGTCTTGTCGGTGCGGTTCACCCCCACGTGCGTGGGGAAGACTCTGAAATCTGACGCAATTACATTCATAGTATACAATTAGGTGTTAAGCAGTTTATGGTTTTTGTACACTAGTTTGCTGAGTTCAGGGTCGCAAAATTCGCGC
Organism: Gemmatales bacterium; assembly: GCA_038247725.1. Classification (GTDB taxonomy): domain Bacteria; phylum Planctomycetota; class Planctomycetia; order Gemmatales; family Gemmataceae; genus JALHQU01. The sequence goes on along the minus strand of JBBRUO010000195.1, from coordinate 9,510 downwards.
TCCAGACTCAGTTTTTGAGCCTGAAGTACTGTACAAAAACCATCAACTGCGTAACACCTATTCTTGTATGAACTGGATCGGCTCAGCTTCTTCCGTTGCTCGGCCAGCCATCCGGACCCCTTCATCCCTTCGGGATCGGTGAGGGCGGGCAGCGGGTCGGGGAGTTGGAGCTGCGCTTTCCCGGCAAACCCGGCCGCGCCCGCGATCAGCCAGTTCTCGAATTCCTTCTTCGCGAGCACGCAAGTGAAGGGCCCGCAGTCGGGGCATTGCAACTGTGCTGCGGCGAGCAACACCGGCCCAAGTTTCGCCGGGCAATCCTCGTCGCTGCCTGGCAACAGCAGGATCAGCCCGGAACTCCCCGGTTCACTGTCAAGACATTCGGCGAGGTCGTTGTTGGCTTGTCGAATGCGTTTCGCCAATTCGCCGCTGGCGTCTGGTGCGGCAAGCGTCGGCCGGCTTCCGCGAACGGCCGGTTGGACGCTCAGCGGCTCCCACCGGTTGAGCAACGTATTCCAGACCTTGTTCAACAGCGAACTCAGCGCCGGCCCCTGCTCGGTCTTCCCTTCGACGATGGGCACGATGAAGACCTTCATGGCCCGATCCCCGTCTCGGCTTCTCGAACGGCTTTCAGCTCAGCCAGATTCAGTTTTAGGCGGTTCTCGCGTTCTAAGCCGCCGAGCGTGTTCAGGCCTTCCACGACGTTCTTTACGCTCGCCGCGTTCACGCTAGTGATGACCGTCTCGCCGTCGATCATCTCGACGACGCGCACGTTTCTCGGCTGGATGGTCGGGTTGTCCAGCAACTCCGTGCTGTGCGTAGTGATGAGGATTTGCGTCCGGCCGGTCGCTTCGTCGAGCGCATCCACCAGCGCGGCCGTCGCCGCCGGGTGCAAGGATGTTTCCGGCTCCTCAATGGCGACGAGGGACGGGCTATTGCCACGAAAGTCGAGTTGAAAGACTGCGACCAACGACGCGAACGCTCGGAGTGTGCCGTCAGACATACTAGCGGCGGGAAAGACGCGAGACTCGCCGTTTGCATGGACGCGGAATTGTAGCAACTCGTACCCACCAACCTGTTGGACTGAATCGAACTCCACACTCCCCGTGATGGCCTGCAAGTATCGCCGCACGCGTGTGACTGCATCCCGGTCGAAGGACTCGGTTGTAGCAAGAGCCCCAACGATGTTTCTACCATCTCTCGTTATCGGTGCACCAGTATGGCGCATCGGCACCAGCATGTGAGCCGGGATGAAGTTGTACGTTCGTATCTCGGTGATCGGCACCATTGGGATTCGAGAATTCGTGGTCGTCGAGATCGCTTGAAGCACGGAAGTGCCACGGCTGGCAAAGTGGATTTCTTGTGGCCGGTCGTCTTTGTGCTGGACCCATTTCAGGCGCGCAGTCAGTTGATCGAAGGAAGCTGTGTAACCATCAACTTCACGTCCCATGCGGTCGAGAATTGACACCTTTTCGTGCGTACGATGGAGTTGGCCGTGTGCATCGCTAGTGAAAACTTGACCGTAGACGAGGTATGATTGGTCAGCATTTCCTAGTGGCCCCAGAGAACACTTGAGTTCAAACCCGAGAGACATCTGGTTCGTACCTCGGAAAAGCAGTGCGTCCGTCCCGCCGTGATATTGCACAGCTTCGTTCAGGCCCCACCATTCAACATCCCTCAAAAACCCCAGGGCGTCAACGAAGTTGCTTTTGCCGCTGCCGTTGCGGCCCACCAACACCGTCAGCGGTTCCAGTTCCACGTCGCAGAACTTGATGCTCTTGTAGTTGCGGATGCGGACCCGCCTCAGGAACGGCGGCTTCTGGTGGCTGCGGTCGGGTTCGGCGGACATGGGTGGGCCTCACGAGGGACACCATCATCTTATCCGATTCGGCACGGCCCCCGAAGGGTGTGCGAACCGCGATCGCGGCTGATCGTCCGAAACGTGACCAGGAAAAGAAGTGGGGCACGAGATTCGGCAAGGGGGACTCGCATACCCCTTGCTAGTCTCGTGCCCTGTGGGAGTGAGCGGAGATTGCTCTCCGGTATGCGGCTGGGACTCGCAAACCGAGCCGCACAAGACTCCTAAATGCATGCGCCGTGCCCAAACTCGGCCGTCCCGGATGACCACCGGACAATTTTCCTTAAGTCTATGGCAGAAAGTCGTTTAGAGTCGTGTTAAATTCTCATAATCGTGATCCCGCGTCACCCGACTTGTCGCGCGGGGCGAAATGTGTGGCGTTCCGAAACACCAACTTGAGTCATTTTCGACCTTGAGCCGGGCGTTCCCAACTTCACGGTTTCCTACTTCTCGAGTTGCCCTGGACAGTGGGTGGAATTTTCGGTACTGGCCGTCCCACTCGTGAGGGGAAACGAGCCAATTTTTCCAGGGGGAGAGACCATGCGACGCTTACTCGCGGTGGCGGTGTTCGGGGTCGGCACGCTCGGGGCCATCGGGTGCGCGGGGAACGCCACCTTCGTCAAGAAGTTCCCGGACGGCGGGGTCATCGCGCTGAAGCCCGGCGGGGACCAGGCCGAGGTGCGGAAGATGATCGAGAAGCACATCGGCCCGGACTTCGAGATCAACACCGTCGATCCGAACTACCAGGCGGGTGGGTTCGACCCGTCCCAGCCGAAGGCCGAGCCGGGTGAGATGCACTACGTCTACAAGAAGAAGGCCAAGACGGACGTGACCGGCCTGCCGCCGGCTCCCGGCACGGGAATGGGGATGGGGATGCCCAAGTTGGGTGCGCCGGGCGGCGTCGGGCAGGCCGGGTTCCAGCAGCCGGCCGGCACCGGGATGCCGGGCGGGAGCAGTGGGTTCGGCACGGCGGGCGGGATGCAGCCGCCGTCGGTGTTCCCCGGCTCGAAGTGAGCGTCGGGCACCTGTCCGCTCCCGGTCGGGGGCCAGTGACGCGACAGATGTGCGAGCCGTTCCCGCGAGGGTGCGGCTTACCAATTTACACCACCACGAAGTCGAACACCTTTTCCAAATTGATCTGGTCCGGCGGGCAGTCCTTCCGCGGCGGCACCGTCGGGTACACCTCCGGGAAGGCGAACTTCCCCGCCGGCCAGTCCGCCGGCCAGTCGTCCGGGACGGCGGCCGCGGTGAACCGCCGCTCGTCGCCCCGGTGGATCTTCTTGCCGTCCGTCCCGCGATACGGCACGCCGATCAGCGACCGCTCGCTCCCGTTCCCCGGCAGCACTTTCGTGGACACCGCCGCCGAGGCGTTGAAGTACCCGGCCCGCAGGCCGTCGCGGTCGGCGGCCAACTTGCCCACCATCCGTTTGAGCAGTTGCAGCACCCGGTCGCGGTCGGTCGGGTGAACCAGATCCACCTTCGGGGCCACGAACGCCACCCGGTTCACCCACGCCGGCCGCAGTTGCCGGGGCAGCAGCAGGTACGACAGGTTCCGGCCGAGCGCCTGGAACGAGTTCTCGCCGGGCCGCAGCACCTCGAAGAGTTCCCGGACGATCTGCCGGTTGTCGTCGTACATGCCGACCCCGCCGGCCAGCAGCATGGTCACGTCGATCAGCACGATCAGGGAGTGGCACGACCGCAACCCGGCCAGGAACGGCACCGCCACTTCGGCCTTGTACCGCTCGTATCGCAACCCGAACTGGACGGCCAACTCCGGGTGCGCGGCTCGGAACTCCGGCGGCAGCGGCGCGAACTGGTTGGCCGCGTCCAGCCCGGACACCCGCGCCTCGGCGAGGGTGTCCGCCGCGCCCGATTTCGCCAGCCCGCCGGCGGTGTCCAACAAGAACGTGGACGGCGAGATCAGCGGCTTGAAGGCGAGAATCAGCCGGGCCAACGCCAGCCGGTACGTCCGCAGGATGTCGGCCTCGTTCGCCGAACTCCCGCCGACGGCGTCCAGGTATTCGGCGCTCGCGGTGCGGTACGGGGTGTCGGTCTGGATGCGGCCGAGCATGTGGTCGGACCACTCGGCGAAGTCGCGGGTGAGCATGGCGGCGTCGGCCAGTCGCTCGCCGGGCAAGTCGTACAGCTTCAGGACGGCGTCCGAGAACCGCCAGTCGGTCCGCTCGAAACTGCACGCGTACATCGACCGGTCACACGTCTTTTTCGGCCACTGTCCGGAGTGGACCAGGCCGTCCCGGAAGCCGGCGTAGTGGAACTGGTTCCACCCGTGGTCCGGCGGCAGCGGCGCGAACTTGCGGATCGTGGCCTTGCCGCCGGCGAACCCGAACCGGTCCGGGTCGTGGTCGGCCAGGTGGTTAACCAGCGACGTCAGCAGCACCGTCTTGCCGGCGCTGTACAGGCCGACGACGCCGACGCGGCACTCGGTGGTTTTGAACAGGAGCGATGACATACCGAGTGTTCGCTCACGCGGGGCGGGGATTTCGATGCGATGTGGACCGTTGGACGCGGCCGTCTATGGATGGCCCTATCCTCCCCGGAGACGCCGCCGTGTCACCCCTTCCGTCCGCCGACGCGGATCGCCTCGACGACTACCGGTTCCAGTTCGGGCACGACGCCGGCAACCTGTCGTTGGCCCTCGACCAACTGACCGACGCACTGACGCTGGTGAACCAGCACACGGTGTACTGCCGGGTGGAGCGGGGCGACCGCGCGGGCGAACCGCCGCCCGACGTGGCCGAGTTGATCCGCCTGATCGGGGTGACGAAAGGGCTCGTTCAGGAGTCGCTGGCACGGCTGAAGGCGACCACCTGACCGGCCGGCGCGGCCTCGGTCAGCACTTTCTTCATCTGCAAGCCGCGGATGATGGTGTACCCCAGCACGCCGACGGCCCCGATCATCGCCAGCAGGAACAGGAAGGCGATGAACAGGGCGAAGCCGACCTTCTGCTTCCGGTCGGCGGTCGTCTGACTCGGCAGTTCGGTGTACGACCGCGACTCGGTGGGCGGCCGCGGCGGAAATGTCGGCCGCATCGAGTCGGCCGGCTTCGCCGGGGCCGGCGCGTCGTCCCCGTCGCGGCGGGCCCAGGCCGGCATGGTGCTCATCGGCGGCGGGGCGGACGGCTTCACCGGCTGCGCCAGGGGGAGATCGACCGACGGCTTCGCTCGGCCGACCGTCGGCACGTTCTCATCGGCCACCACATCGGCGGTCAGATCGACCGGCGCGGCTGACGCCCCCGCCGCGGACTGGGAGGCGGAGACGACGAATTTGCCGCACTCCGCGCACCGCTCCACGTCTTGATCCGCGGTCAGGTCGGCGAACTGGCGGTTGCATTCCAGGCAGCGGAGTTCGGGGGACGGCACGGGGCACCCTGGGATCGCGCGCGGGGATTCGACTCCTGGTAGTGTGCGGAATCCGGGGGCGATGTGCAAGGGCGCGCCGTCCGCCGTCTTACGGGCGGGTCCGGGCGGGGATGCCGTATTCGGGCGGGTGTTGGAAGTCCGGGGCGCGGCCGAACGAGGCGTGAAACTCCTCCGCCAGCCGGTGCCGCGCGGCGGGATCGACGCGCCGCCCTTTGGTCAGCGACGTGAGCAGGTAATTGGCGAGCCGCTCCGAGTCGTCCGCCCCGGTGGTAACGGCTTCGAGAATGCTGTCGAAGTACGTGTCCGATCCGACGAACGCCCGATACTCGGCGGCGGCCTCGCGGATCGCGGTGTCGCTGGTCAACAGTCGGTCGTGCAGACCGCTGCGGAACTCCGTTCGCTCCTCGGCGGCGGCGACCCGCGCGTCGAGTTCGGCCGTGAACAACTCGTACTCGTTCAGTTCCTCGCTCCGGGTACGGTACTCCCATGCGTCGGTGGCCAGACCGGGCAGGCCGCCGACGGAACCGATCTGGAGGATCGCCAGTCCGCCGAGGATGGCTACACTGACGAGGATGCGGCGGGGTGAAAGGGCGGTGGGCACGAACGCGATCCTCAAGTGGTGGGGTGGCGACCGGTCACGGGGACGCCCCAACACATAGCTCCCTTTCCGACCGGGAATTCCGCACATCCGACGGCCGGCGAGTCCGAACGGAAACACTTTCCCCATTCCTTTTCCCGATTTCCCGCCATGCCTGAGAACTCCGCCCCGGACCCGTCGCCCCGGACCCTGTCGCCGGTGCCCCTGTCGGCCGTGCGGGTGGCGGCATATGTCGTGGCCGTCGCCGCCGGCGGGTGGTTCCTGCTCGGCGAGTTGACGGTGCTGTTCCGCCCGCTGCTGTTCGCGGTGCTGTCCACCTACACCCTGATGCCGGTGTACCTCCGCCTCCGCAAGCACCTGCCCACGTCGGCGGCGGTGGGCGTGCTGTCCGTCGCCGTCACCGCCGTGTTCGCCGCGGTGGCCGTGAGCGTGACGGCCAGCGCGCTGACCCTGTCGGAGAACGAATCGGTGTGGCGGAAGCGGGCCATGGAGCGCGTGCGGGAGGTGAGCGACTGGGCGCACGGGTTCTCCGTCGTCGGGCCGGTGCCGCCGGGTCAGCGGCCGACTGAGGAGGTGTTCGCGGAGCGCGTCACGTCGGCCCTGGTCGAACAGTTGAGGGCGGTCGCCATCGGCCTGCCGGAGATTTTCGCCGGGGTGTTGTACCTGCTCTTCCTGCTGGTCGAATCGGCCCGCTTCCCGGAGCGGGTTCGCCGCGGGTACGCCCCGGAGCGGGCGGCGGACATCTTGACGGTGTTCGCCCAGATCAACACGTCCATCATCGCCTACCTGCGGGCGAAGGTGGTGTCGAGCCTGTGGCTGGCGGTGCCGGTCGGCGTCGTCCTGGTCGTCTTCGGGGTGCCGTTCGCCTTGCTGTGGGCGGCCCTCACGTTCGTCTGCAACTTCATCCCGTACCTGGGGAGCGTCGTCGCGTACACCCTGCCGATGTTGTTCGCCACCGTCGAGTTCGGGTTCACCCCCCAGTTGGCGGTGGTGGCCGGGGCGGTGTTCGCCGTCCACCTGCTCGGCGCGGCGGTGGTCGAGCCGCTCATCCTCGGCCGCGCCGTCGGGCTGAGTCCGCTGGTCATCCTCGCGTCGCTGTCGGTGTGGGGCATCTTGTGGGGAATTCCGGGGATGTTCCTGGCGGTGCCGCTGACGGTGGTACTGAAGATCGTCTTCGAGCACCTCCCTGCCACCCGACCGGTGGCCCAACTGCTCTCCGACGGGTGAGGCGGCGGTCCCCTCCCGGAAACTGTGCCGGTCGCCCCGGTGGGGTCAATCGCACCGGGCGGCGCGGTTCCAGATGCGTCTCACCGCCGGGCGCGACCGGAAACGGTGGCACGGCCGCCCCGCCGTGGCCGAAGTTTCCCAGACGGGTCGGGGCCAGCCCGACCCGCCCGCGTCGGTTCCACGACCGCCGCGCCCCTGGGAGGATTCCGCCGTGCCCCGGCAACCTGTCCGTTTGGCCGTCGCCGCCGCGCTCGCGGCCGCCTCGACCGCGTCCGCCATCGATTTCGGCTTCGGACTGCTGAAACGGCGGCCGAACCAAGCCACGTCCCAGCCGGCGAAGACCGACCCGGCCCTGAAACTGAAGCAACTCCTCGCCACGGTGCAGTCCGACCCGGACACCGATCACCGCCTCGCCGCCGTCGCCGAGTTGAAGGGGGCCGACCCCCGTGCCAGCACCGATGTCCTGCCGACGCTCGTGGCGGCGCTGCGGCAGGACCCCAGCCCGGCGGTGCGGACGGCGGCGGCCGAAGCCATCGGCGGCATGACGCCGACCGTCGCGGTGGTCGGCCAAGCGCTGGAAGCGGTGGAGAAAGGCGACCCGGACGCGACCGTCCGCGCGGCGGCGCGGGCGGCGGTGTGGAAGTATCAGCGGAACGGCTACAAGGTGTCCGGCCCGGCCCCCAGTCCGCTGACCGGGCAGACGACGGAGCCGCCGTTCGCCCGCCCGCCGGAACCGGCCCCACCGCCGGTGGCGAAGCCGGCCCCGCCGACGTTCCGCCCGATCACGCAGGGGCCGGGGCGCGGGGGCGTGTATCGGGAAACGTCGGAGCCGCCGTTCGCCAAGCCGAAGTCGGTGCCCGCGCCGCGGCCGGTGGCCCCGCCCGCCCCCGTCATCGCCACGCCGGTCGTCCCGACGCCGATGCCCGTGCCGTCGGCGAAGCCGGGCGACTTGCCGGCGCTGGTCATCCCGACCGCCCCGCCGGTGTTCGTCGCCCCGCCGCCCGGCTCCGGCAGCCTGCCCACCATCGTCCCGCCGGGCAAGTAGGTCCGGCTCGCCGAGCCGGACGAGAACTCCTTCACTTCCAGCGGTTCTGGCGCTCGACCTCGCGGACGTGGTCGAGCGCCTGCTCCACCGTGCCGACGCGGGCACCCGGCACCCGCCCGCCGTCATCGCACTCCCGCAGCAGCAGCAAATCCTCGAAGTCCTCGTGCGCTTCCAGCCGCTTCTTCGCCCGCGCGCCGAGGGTGCCGGTCTTGTACTCGTGCGCGATCATGTGGTGTTCGATCAGCCACGCCGTCCGCGCGGTGATCAGACCGTCGAGCGATTCCAGCGCCGCCGCCACATGGTCGAATGGGTCGATGGCCTTGCCGACATCGTGCAGCAGCGCCGCCAGCAGGAACTCCTCGTCGTACCCCTGCGTGTTCTTCGCGTTCTCGAACACTTGCAGGGTGTGGTACAGGGCGTCGCCTTCGGGGTGCCACTTCGGGTTCTGCTTCACCTTCTCCAGCGGCAGCAGCAGGATGCGGAAGACGTGGTGCGGGTCCACGGAATCGGCGCGGTCGGCCAACTCCTCCTCGACGTTCGTTTCGGGGTACTCGCGGGCGATCAGTTCCTCCAACTCGGCGATGCCGGCCCGCTCGATGGGTTTCCCGGTGATGCTCGACGTGAACACGAAGTGGCACAGCTTCTCGGCGTACACGGTCAGTTCAAAGGCGAACTCGTCATCAACGTGGACGTGGGTGAACACGCGACTTTCGCCAGCCTTGGTCACGTTCTTCCGCTCGACGACGTATTCCAGGCCGTCGGCTTCGAGGGCTTCCGTCACCCCGTCGATGTGGTCGGCGAACACGTGCAGGTCGATGTCCGACCCCTTGCGGACGTGGCCGGTGAGGACGCTGCCGATCAGCCGGGGTCGGAACCGCCGGAACCGGTGCATCATGGCGAGCGCGGCCAGCCGCATGGCCTTCAGGTTGTCGGTCCGCTTGTCGCCCTCGTGGGTGCGGGCGAACATCTGGATGAGGTCGCGGATCTCGGCATTGCTGGGCAGGTCGGCGGGCTTGACGTACCCGCGGGTGAGGCGCTTGGCGGCTTTCAGCTTGGCGGTGAAGTACTCGGACTCGACTCGGTCGTACATCAAACGGGCGGCGTCGAACGCGATCGCGTGACGCAGCTTGGCGTCGGCCATGAGAGTGGGTGCGGCGGTATTGTTTAACGAGCCTGTCCGTTGCCGCCGCGAGGCTCGTGAGGGGATGATACCACGAACGCGAGTCCGGTTCGCGGGCAATTCGCGAAGTGGTTAAGGTGAGCGGGTGGCTACCCGGAGAGCGAGTGGTTGCGCGACCAACCTTAGGCGTTCGGCGAGTGAAAGTTTACCCACTGGCGGGAATGGGACCGCATCCCGCTTCAGCCCGAAGGGCTGTCTCCTCCAGCCCAGGCCTCCGGCCTGGGT
>JBBRUO010000194.1:0-9692 GCA_038247725.1 Gemmatales bacterium | reverse complement strand
TGTCCTTCAGCCGCGCCAGTTGGCCGTTGATGAGGTACTCGCCCTGCCCGTCGCGGTACACGCGGCGGGTGACTTGCACCTCCTCGGCGTCGGTGTTCAGGTGCTTGCGGCGGTTGTCGAAGACGAGCGACACTTCGGCCAGGCCGACGGACTTCCGAGTGCTACTCCCATTGAAGATGACATCGGCCATCTCCCCGCCGCGGAGGGCCTTGGCCGACTGCTCGCCGAGTACCCACTTGACCGCGTCCACGACGTTGCTCTTGCCGCTGCCGTTCGGCCCGACCACGGCGGTGATGCCGGGGGCGAAGTCGAACCGGGTCTTGTCGGCGAAGGATTTGAACCCGATCAGTTCGAGACGAGTAAGCATGAGGAAAATGCTGAAAGAAGACCAACCCCGGAGACACAGGGACACAGAGAAAACAAGAAGAGAGAATGCAGCCTTTAAAGACTCTCTTCCTCCCTCTTCTTGTTTTCTCCGTGTGCCTGTGTCTCCGGGGTTCGTTCTGTTTGAATCAGCGGCCGATGAGGCTGCCGGGGTTGCGGTTGAGGGCGCGGCTGTCGTCGCCGTTGGCCGGGTCGGTGCCCGACACCCGGCGGACGCCGACGGTGTCGGGATCGGCCGGCAGGTCGTACCCGCCGGTGTTCATTTCGCCGCCCTCCTTCATCACCCGCTCGACTTCCTGGTCCGCCCGGCTCAGGGTCGGGTCGCCGCGGGCGATGAGGGCCAACTTCTGGATGCTCAGGCCGCGGGGCGCGGCGTCCAACGCCACTTTCGCCGCCAGCAGTTCCCCGGCGTTCAGCCGGCGGACCAATTCGATGGCGTCCTCGTACCCGCCGCCCATCTCGGCCAGCGCCTTCAGTACGGCCGCCACGTCCGCCCGGCAGGTGGTCTCGACGCTCGCCGCTTCGGGGCCGTCCGGGCCGGTTTTGGTGTACACCCGCGTGAGGCGGATCGGGCCGCCGTCCTCGGTCGCCGACACCGTGAACTCGTTGCTCAACGGGAGGGAGAACTTGCCGAGGATCGGCCACACGGTGCCGAACAGGACGATCTCGTTCCGCCGGTCGGTACGGAGGTGGATGAGCGGGTCGGAGTCGGGGGCCACCAGGTGGAGGGCGTAGGGCGTGCCGGCCAGCGGCCGCGGCCGCACCGCCTCGTGGTTGTCGTTCGCCGCCCGTAGCGCGGTGAACGCGCCGTACCGCAGCACCGGGTCGCCTTTCCGCATCAGTTCGGCCAGTTGCTCGAGGCACGGGGAGTCGTCCTGCGACGCCAGGGCCGTCAGGCAGTGGGTGCGAACGGCCGGGTGCGCCGCCGCCAGTTGGCCGAGGACGGCCGCCACCTGCGCGTTCGCCTTGCCCAGGTACACCAGCGACTGCGCCGCCGAGAACCGCACCCACGGGGCGTTCTCGTGTTCCAGGCCGATGCGGAGGATGTCCTCGGCGCCCGCCCCCAGCGCCTCCAACTTCACCCCCGCCGTGACCGCCGTTTCCGGCCGCAACAGGTCCTGCTTGAGCCGCTCCCGCTCCGGGGCGTTGACGGCCAGCGGCACCAGCGGCACCTGGCGGGCGACGAGCAAGAAGCGGTCGTGGTTCAGGCGGTACGCGGGCGGCACGTTCACCAGCACCATCGGCCGTTGCCCCTGCACCTTCGCCTCGGCCACCTTCGCGCCGCGGTCGGTGGTGCCGTGGAAGACGGCGTTCAGGCGGGCGGCGATAGCCATGGCCAGTTGCGGCTGGCGGGCCGAGTCGTTCAGCAGGAAGTAGTACGGCCGGTCGAGCAGGCAGGTGGCCCCGCCCCATACCTTGGCGACGGTCGGCTTGGCGTCCCCGATCGCCCCGTCGGGGGTGAGCAGCGCGCCGGACACGAGCGGCCCCGACGCGGTGGACATGCGGTTGCCGATCATCAACTGGTTGGCCGACACCGGCACCTTCCCGGTCGGGATGCCGGACGCCGCCATCGACTCCCGCACCGCGCCGGCCAGTTCGTAGTTCGTCAGGTCGCACTCGTGCAGGCGGCCGCCGCTCAGACTGGTCGTCCGCGAGCCGGGCGGGAGGGTGACAACGACATCCAACTTGTCGCCGTGCCGCGCGCCGCGGGGGATGACGGCCGACACCATCACCAGCGAGGTGGATTTCTCCGGGTCGTCGAGGAACTGCTTGACCTGCTCCGGGCTGAACTTCTGCTTCCGCAGGCTGGTCTCCAACATTTTCCGCCACTCGTCCGGCGGCGGGTTCCCGCCCGTCCCCTTCAGGTCATAGACGAGGCCGACCCCGGATACCGGAATGGCGTCGTAGTTACCGACGGCCGTTTTGGAGCCGACGGTGGCGGTGACATCCCGCTCCGGGTCCTCGGCCGCCTGCGGGCGAACCGTCTGGCGAGGCGAGCAGCCGACGAATAGGCCGAGCGAGCCGGCGAACCCGGCGACGAGGCCGGCGGTGAGCAATCGGGCGCGGAAGCGGTGCATTCGGTTCCCCCTCCGAACCGGACGGGTCGTCCGCGGACCGAGCGGGGGCCGCGCGGGTGGCCGTCGGTTCCCCCGAACCGATCTTTCGGCACGCTCGCGCGTCCACACCGCCCGGCGTTCGGTGATGCGAATCAGCGGCCGGGTGATACCGTGTGTCACGGCCCTGTCAAGAGCGGGCGGGGAAATCGCGGGGCTGTTCAGCGGTTCCAGGCGAACCGCCAAACCGGGGCGCGGGGACGGGGGAAATGCTCGCGGGCAATCGCTTCACGCCGCTTTCGCGTACAAGTCGAGTCGTCCGTTGCCGGAGACTGCCGCGAAGACCTTCCGGATTTGCTCGTGACCGTCGCGGAGGAGGTAGCTGCCGTCGCGGCCCTTGCTCTTCGCGCCGAGGAGGTAGTACCCCGGCTCGTCGGTGTGGATGCCGCCGACCGGTTCGCCGACCCGCAGCTCCGCCGTCAGTGCGACGTCCGGCCGGTAGCCGACGTTGGCGATGACCCGCTCGACCTCCCAACTGGTCGCCTTCCCGCCGACGCGGGCCGCGACGCGGAACCCCTGGTCCGGCCCGTGGCAGACCACCTCATCGACCTGCGCGTGCGGGTGGTATTCGAGGTTGCCGTCGCCGCGGGTGGCGAGCGAATTCGCCTTCGCCGCGAGGCGGTCCCGCTCCTTCAGCGGGTCGTTGGGGAGGCGCGGCAGGGGTTGCGTGCGGCTGCCGTGCGCCAGCCAGATCACCCAGGTCGATTGGTTCTCCAACGCCAACTCCGCCAGGTCGCACAGGGTCGAGGCCGCCGAGTACCCGCTACCGATGAGGATGACGCTCTTGCCGGCGTAGGCGGCCTGCTTCGCCCCCTTCACGTCTTCCAGCCAGTACGGGATGTGCGGTCGCGCGGCGATCTCCCCGGCCGCCGGGATGCCGCCGTCGCCCACCCAGTTCGGCCGACCGTAGGTGCCGGTGCAGTCGAGGATGATGTCGGCGGTGTCGAACCGCTCGACGTTGTTCGCCTCGCGGATCAGCAGTTTGAAGGGCGGCAGCGGCTTGCGCGGGTCGGCGGTGTCGCCCTTCCGCCAGCCGGTGCGGCCGATGCTCAGGATCATCGATTGCGGGCGGATGACGTCCTTCAGCACCGACGAATCCGCCAGCGGGACGAGGTACGAGTCGCGGAACTCGCGGCCGGTCAGGTACTCGGTGTCGGCCGGCAGATCGACGGGCGGGCGCTCCTTCAGCAGTGTCAGCCGGCCGAGAGGAGTGACGTTCATGCCGAGGGGCGTGAACATCCGGACGAAGCCCCACCGATTCACGGACTCGGCGGGGTGGCCTTGCTCGTACAGCGTGACGGGGAGGCCGGCCGTCTTCGCGTACAGCGCGGCTTCGAGGCCGACCGGCCCGCCGCCGAGAATCGCGATCCGTTGCGGGGCGGCGGGCTTGGCCATGTGTCTCCACGTCATCCGGACATCACGTCGTACTCCGTACCGGCATCGGTTCGCCGGCGGATGGCTCGCTAGTCGAACCCGTCTTCACTGGCGGCACCGCGCGGTCGCCGACGTGGCGCAGCCAGTCCCATCCGGGCATCCCATACGGGCGGAATTTCTCCGGCCGCTCCAACCCTTCCTCGATGAACAGGGCGCGGGTGCGGCCGAGTTTGCTGGCGGCAGGGGTGTCGATGAGTTGGCTGGAGTCCGTCGCGCTCATCTGGAACAGCACGCGGAGGGTGAACTCCTTCATCGCCTGCCGGTCGAGCGCCCGCCCCAGGTTCGTCACCGAATCGCACCAAACGACGACGTGAATGCCGACGGGCGGGCCGTCCCGCAGGATCGCGGCGAACTGCTCGCCCGGCGTGACGGTCTTCTCCCCGCGGCGGCCGAAGCCGAAATCTTCGTCCGGCTTCCGCAACTCTCGCAGCCGGTGCAACCCGAACACGAACAGGAACCGCGGCCCGCGATCCGCCGATTCCCCTCTCAGTCGGGCTTCGACTTCCCCGGCGAGTGCGGCGACGGCGGCCGCCACATCGACACGCTCGACGAGCATCCCCGGCGAATTTACGGTCTTGCACGCGGTGCGCAGTGCCTCGGCTTCGTCCGCGTCATCCGGGGTGCCGTCGATGAGCGAGAGGACGCGGGCATCCGGGTCGGGCCGCAGGCGGGCCAACAGCGCGGCCAGCGCGGTGGCGAAGATGCCCCGCGCGGCCTCCTCGTGTTGCCCTAACAGCAGCAGGTTCGACCCCGACTGCGGTCGGAACACGGCGGCCGTCGGGTCCTTGATGGCGATGGCGTCGCCCAGCCAGATCGTCGGCGGGCCGAACGCGGCGAGTTGATCCGCCGGGGCGTCGGCCAACCGGTTGAGCGTCACGTTCGCCGTCACGTCGCCGGCCGAACTGCCCTCGAACACGAGCATCGGCCGGTCGCCGCTGCGGGCGTGCAGTTGGCGCAGGTACGCCTCCCGCTTCTCCTCGCTCAGCCACACCACCTGGAACGGGTCATTCCCTTCCGCGAGACCGTTGGCGTCGTTGTAGATGGCCTCGCCGGGGCGGGTGAGCAGGCGGGCGGCGGTGTTGTCCTTGTTCAGGATCAGTTGCGCGTCGGCCTCCGAGCATTGCAAGGCGATGCGAACGGCCATCTGGTCGATGGTGCTGCGGGCCAGCGAGTACGCCCCGCCGAGCGTCTGCGAGCCGAGCAACACATGGACGCCGAACGCGCGGCCCTGGCGGACGAGGCGGTCGAGCAGCAGCCCGGCTTCCTGCGCCAGCTTGTCGTCTTCGGTGAAGAACTCCTGGAATTCATCGACGACCAGCAGGATGCGGGGCAGTTTCTCGTCCGGCCGGGCGTCGCGGAAGCCGGCCACGTCGTTCACGCCGAGGTCGCGGAAGCGGTCGCCCCGCTCGCGGAGGATGCCGTCCAGCCGGTTCAGGACCGACAGACCGAACTCCCGCTCGCTCTCGATGGCGACGACCCGCGCGTGCGGCAACCGCGTCGCCGCGTACATCTTGAACTCGACGCCCTTCTTGAAGTCGATGAGGTACAACTCGGCTTCGTCGGGGCTGTAATTCAGCGCCAGGTTCGTGATGAGGGCGTGCAACAGCGTGGACTTGCCGGACCCGGTTTTCCCGGCGATGAGGGCGTGTTGCGCGGTGCCTTTGCCGAGGGTCAGCATCTGCCGGCGGGTGGCCCCGGCGCGGCCGATGGGGATGACGAACCCGTCGCGGGTGCTGCCGCTCCACACCTTCTCCGGGGCGGGGGCGATGAACTCGAACGGCACCTCCACCCGCGCGGCGGTGAGGCTGGCTTCGCCCGCCCGCTTGGCGATGTCGGCGATGTCGGCGGACGACGGCGGCGCGTCCACGGTCAGCGGGAACGGCGTCAACGCCGGGTCGGTCGGGGTGAAGTGGCCGTCTTTCCAGTGCAGGTTCAGCGCCACGGCTTCCAGGTCGGCCAGGCGGAAGTCGCGGGGCATGCCCATCGCCGCGTCCACCCCGACCAGCGTGCAGACGCCGCACGCCGGGCCGCTGCTCATGATGCTGACCAGCCGGCGGGCGGCGTCTGGTGTGAAGCTCGTCGGGAAGTTGGCGATCACCAGCACGCGGTACGGCTCGGCCACTTCGCCGGCCGCTCGGTTGTACTCCTCGATGCTCTTGTACTGGTTCCGCAAATACTTCTGAATGACCGTTTCCATGTGTTCGGTGAGGTCAGTCAGTTTCTGCTCGATCTGCGGCGGCTCCGTCCAGATGCGGGACGACACCAGTTGCTCGTCCGAGTCGGCGAGGTGCATGAACGCGCCGAAGTTCTCGCCCAGCCCGACCGGGTCGATGATGGTGAACCGCACCTTGCCGGGCGGCAGCCCGACGAGGAACCGCAGCATCATCGCCTGCGTCAGCGCGACGGTGGCGGTGCGGCCGTCGTCGCGGGCCTTCAGCAGGACGGCGGACTTCTCCGGGAACGGGAGGTAGGCGGGCAACCGGATGTCGAGCGGTTCGCCGTGAATGAATTGTGGGTCGGCGGAGACGCCGTCGGGCAGGTCGGCCTGTCGCACCCGGTACTCGCCGAACCGGATGCCGGCGGGAACGGTGGTGGCCAGCGGGGCAGACCCGTCGCGCAGCGCCGACCAGTCCGGGAAGTGCCGGGCGGCGAAGGCCGACAGCTCGTCGAACTGGTACGCCAGCCGTTCCAGTCCGCCGAACCAGATGGTCTTGATGTTATTCCAATCCACCGCGCGGACGCGGGTCGCGGATTCGTTGGTCGTCGCGAATGCCGTTTCAGCGGCCGCCAACTCGCCGTCGAACTTCACCGCGAGGGCCTGTTCTCGACCGTCGAAATCGGCGGCGGTCGCGGTTTCTTCGGCCGTGCGCGCGGCCGTTCGGTCGGCGGTGGCGGCGACGTGATCGGCGGCCATTTTCTCGATGACGGCGATCCCCTGCTTCACCAGGGCGGCGACCCGCGGTTTGAACGAGCCGTCGGCCTTCTTGCGGGCGGCCTTGTGTTCGTCGGCGAGTTGCTGGCGGCGGGCGGCGTGGGTGTCGTCCGCGTACTGTTCCAGCATCCGGCGGGAGCGGTCGGCTTCGGCGAGGAACACCCCGGCCCCGGTGCCGCGGTCCCGCACCTGTCGGCGGGCGAGGAAGCCGAGCAGCAGGCGGAGGAGCACCCCGAGGACGACGGCCCCGCCGCCGATCGCGCCCGCCAACTCCGGCATCTTCAGTTCGAGGACGCCGAGCGAGACGCCGGCGGCGATCCCGCCCCCGAGCAGCACGCACAGCATGGTGCCGGCGACGCCAGTGAGGCGGGGCCAGAACGCGGTGGCCAGACGGTTGACGGCGGCCGTCGAGTCCTCCAGGCACTTCTCCAACTTCCCTTCCGGGTCGGAGGTGCCCCGTGCCGACGGCAACCGCTTCACCGAGAACTCGACTTCCTCCCGCTTCACCCCGACCGCCGCCGTGGAGTAGTCCATCCGCTCCCACAGGAGGTCGAGCTTCTGCTCGGCCTCGGCAGCCGTCCGCAGCAGGGCGTCCTTCGCGTCGTCGGCCTCCTTCTCGCCGGCTTCCAGAAGGGAATCGACCGTCCACAACTGGTCCTTGTACTCCGCCTTCAGCTTGGCTTCCGCCGCACGGTACTGCGGTTCGGTCCGGGCGCGGGTGTCATCGAAGGCTCGATCCGCGTTCGTTTGTACGCTCCCGAATTGCGTCGCCAATCCCTCCTCGGCCTCCTGCCGTACCGCGGCCAGTTCGTCGGCCGCCCGCTTCCGTTGCGCGGCGATCGCCTTGCGGGCGCGCTGCACGTCCCGCTCGGCCGCATCGGTGGTCGTTTGAAACGCCTCCGCGATTGCCGCTTCTCCGCCGGCGCGGTTGCGGACCAATTGCTGGAGTTTGGCGAGCGCCGCATGCTGGGTGGCGAACAGGGAAGTGGTATCCACGGTGGCGGACCTCGGCTCGGTTCCCTTCTCGCGTGTCGAAGAAGGGTTCGGGGTGCGGGGGGACGAATCTACTCCTCGTACTCGACGCTCTGCCGCACGTCGGCGAACAGAGCGCCGAGTTGGTCCACCGCGCGGAGGACGTGGGTGACCAGTTGGTCGAGGGGTTCGACCAGCGTTTCCTCGTGCCGGCGGCGGACGTCGTCGTCCCACGTCTCGGTGGCGACCTCCCACCGGGCGCGGGCGGTCTTCTGGGCGTCATACAGTTGGCTGCGGCTAGCCCCGAACTTCATGGGGTCGGCTCCGGGGGCTTGGCGGGGGTGTCGGGGAGGCCGGCTGCCGACGGGGCCGGGGCGAAGTCCGCCCGCGTCTCGGCGTACCGCTCCAGGGATTCGATCTGCCGTTGCATGGCGGCGACGGCGGCGGGCACGTCGGTGTCAAGGAAGGTGGCCAACCGGTGGCCGGCCCCGGTGAAGGTCTCGTCGATCAACTTGGGCAGTTGTGTGATCCACTTGCGGCACTTCGCCACTTGATCCTCGGCGTGTTCCAGGCGGGCGACGGCGCGGCGGAGGTTCCGCTCTTGCACGGTGGTGTCGGGCATCTTGCCGTCAAAGTTGGGGAACCGGCGGGCGGCGAGTTCGGCCTTCGCCTGCACCACCTCCTCTTCGGCGGCGCGGACGGCCCGCTGCCACAGGTCGAGTTGCCGGCTCACCCACTCCTGGCCCCGGTGAACCTCGATGCGGATGCCGCCGAGCGCCTCGCCGGCGTCGTGTTGGTACACCTGCAGCGCCGCCAGCCACTCGCGGAGGGCGGGAATGTCGCGGACGTCGGCTCCGGTCATGCGGCGTCACCGTTGGGAGAGGTACTCTTCGACCCGCTCGGCCTTTCGTAGCAGTTGCGGGACGTACAGGCCGGCCAACTCCATGAACCCTTCCAGGGTCTTCAGCGTTTGCTCGAACTCCTCGCGGAACTTGTCGTGCTCCTGGTCCCGCCAGGTGTCGCCGAGGGCGAGCAGCTGCGCGTGCAGGCCGGCGAGGTCCACTTGCAGGTCGGCGTTGAACCGCTTCAAGCTGGTGGCGAACCGGCGGAGTTCGGCCGGATCGACGATCGCTTGGGCCATGGCGAACCGCCTTTCAGACGTGGGAACGGGCGACAATGTCGGGGGTATTATACCGCTCACCCCCTGGGAGATGCGAGCGGCATTGCGACGAAGCGCGATTCACTTCACCGCCGTCTCGTACTCGATGCCGTACATCGTCTCGGTCAGTTTCTGTCGGGCGGTGTCGCGGGCGGTCACGGCGGCGGCGCGCTCCTTGTCGATCTGCTCCAATCGGTCCTCCTGCTGGCCGAGGGTGCGGACGTACCGCTCCCGCAACTCCTTCTCGCTGGCCCGGTCGCCGAGCGGCGCGAGGTTCTCGCGGATGCGGGCCTGATCCTTGTTCAGCTTCTCCCGCTCCGCGTCCAGCCGGCTGATGGTCGCGTCCTGCGTGGCGATTTCTTCGCGGATGGCGAACGCCGCGCGGAGAATTTTCTCCGTCTTCGCGTCGAGCCACTGCTGTTTCACCCAGCCGGCGAGCGTCGGCTCCTTCAAGTCGCTCAAGCTGAACGATTGCGTCTGCGGCTGGCGAATGACGACCGTATACGCGACGGTCGCGTTCGCCGGCAGCGTCAGTTTGAACCGCCAGAAGTTATCCGTGATCTCGTGCGGCTTTTCGGGTTCGATCAAGTCCCAGTCTTGCGCCGGGCGCGGGTGATCCAGGTAAAGCACCTGCTCTTTGTCGGCCTTGCTGACGAAGGTGTACTTCGTCTTCGACTCCTGCCCGAAGAACGTCCAC
>JBBRUO010000193.1:0-9739 GCA_038247725.1 Gemmatales bacterium | reverse complement strand
TGTCGTTCATCCCGCCGGGGTCGTTCCTGATGGGTAGCCCGGAGACGGAGGAAAGACACGAGAAGGACGAAGCGCTCCATCGCGTCAAACTGACGCGAGGCTTCTGGCTGGGGGTGTCGCCGGTGACGCAAGCGCAGTGGCGGGCGGTGATGGGCACTGATCCGAGCCAGTTCAAGGGCGATGAATTACCGGTGGAGATGGTGAGTTGCGACGACACGCAGGAGTTTTGCGCGGCGGTTCAGGAGCAGACGGGTGTTGATGCCCGCTTGCCGACGGAGGCGGAGTGGGAGTACGCGGCGCGGGGCGGGACGACGACGCCGTTTTACTGGGGCGGGGAGTTGAACGGGATGCAGGCGAACTGCGATGGCAACGACCCGTTTGGCACGGAGGAGAAAGGGCCGTACCTGGAGACGACAACCGCGGTGGGAAGTTACGCGGGGGTGTCGCCGCATCCGTGGGGTTTGGTGGACGTGATTGGAAATGTGTGGGAGTGGTGCGGGGACTGGTACGAATCGTACCCGACTGGCGAAGCGGTGGACCCGATGGGGCCAGAGGACGGCTCGAGCCGAGTGCGCCGGGGCGGGGGTTGGGGCCTCACTGTCGGCTACTGCCGCTCGGCGTGCCGGGGCAGGAGCTCGCCGGGCGGCCGGGGCAGCGGCCTGGGCTTTCGACTCGCCGTAGTTCCGTCTGGTCAATAGCCAGCAGGCGGCGGAGCCGCGGTCTTGTCTTGGCGAGCGGAGCGAGCATGGCCCCGGAGCGGAGAGGCGGAGCCGGAGCGGAGGTGGCCGGGGTGGAGGGGCGTAGCCCCTCCCGAAAAATATCCGGCTCTTCCGGTAGTAGCACCGGCGGCGGGTGCGAACCTTGTTCCGCCCTCCTCCGTACCTACGGTAACGGTTCATTCTCCGTCGTCGCACCGTGTGCCGAGGTAGCCCCGTGAAGGTGTCCGCCCCGAAGTTCATGTCGTCCTCGGCACCCGCGGCAGACGTGCCCCCCGCCGACGCCCCCGCGCCAGAAACGCCGGGCGATCCGGCCGCCCCGCCGCCGCCCGCCGAGCCGCCGAAACAGGCGACCTGGCCGGAGTGGTTCGTCGGCGTGGACAACGCGCTGATCGTCCTGGCCCTGCTGTTCGCCTTCCTGATGGGGTCGTTCGCGGCCCGGAACGCGGACGTCTTCCGCCACCTGGCCGCCGGGCAGCGGCTGCTGAACGGCGCGTACTCCCTCGGCGCGGACCCGTTCAGCTACACCGGGGCCGACCGCCCGTGGGTGAACCAGAACTGGCTGTTCGACCTGAGCCTGTACGCGGCGTACTCGGCCGACAAGACCGGGGCGGTGGCGGTGGTGCTGAAGGCGGTGGTGTTCGCCGCCGCCTTCGGGGTGCTGCTGTGGTTTCGCCGGCCGGGGCACGCCGGGTGGCCGTGGGCGGTGGCCATCGCCGCCGGGGCACTGGGGTCGGGCGCGGCGGCCAACTTGCGGCCGGTCGTGTTCGGGATGCTGTTCGGCTCGCTCCTCCTGGTGCTGATCTTCCGGGGGGATTGGGGTCGCCGGCGCGGGCGGACGCTCGCGCTGGTCGGCGGGCTGTGCTGGCTGTGGGGCGGGTTCGACTCGTTCGCCATCCTGGCCCCCGCGCTGCTGTTGCTGGTCGCCGTGGCCACGGCCGCGCTGAGGGCGTTCGATTCCCCCGCCGCCGCGCCGACGGAGCCGGTCCCGGACGCGCCGACGGAACCCGTGGCGGACGCGCGGCTCCGCCTGTTCGACGCGCCGCCGCCCGCGGGTCCGCTGTTCCTGGCCGCCGCCGTCGGGTTGCTCGGCGTCCTGCTGAACCCGACGTTCGTGATCGGGGTGACGAAAGACCCGGCCGCGGCCGCCGCGCAGTTGATCCCGTTCGAGTTGGCGTTCGGCTCCACCGCGACGTTGGCCGAAGACCCGGAGTTGCGCGGCCAGAGCTTCTCCCTCCTGTCGAACGACTATTGGAACTCCAAGGGTTTCGGCCGGAACGCCGGCAGCGCGGGCGTGTTCCTGCTGGTGGCGGTCGGGGCGGTGGCGCTGGCCCTCGGCGTCGGGCATCCGCCGCCCGGACTGATCGCCCTGTGGTTCGCCAGCTTGCTGGCGTGCTTCGTCCACTACCGGTTCATCCCGCTGTTCGCGGTGGTCGCCGTGCCGCTGGTGTCCGGCCTGCTGAACAGTCTGTCCGGCCGGTTCGCGCTGGGCACGGTCGATGACCCGAAGACGCGGGGGCTGCTGACGGCGAGCCGACTGGGGCGGATCGTCACCGTCCCGCTGGTCCTCGTCCTCGTCGCCGCCACGGTCCCCGGCTGGCTGCACCCGCAAATCTCCGACCAGTCCCTGGCCCGCCGGCTGGAGTGGCGGATCGACACGGACGAGGCATTCGTGCGGGGGGTGGAGCAACTCCAGGAGTGGCGGACCAGCGGGAAACTGCCGGCCGACGCGCGGGGCCTCCTGACGCACCCGGAGTTCGGCGATTACGCGGCGTGGTTCGCGCCGGCCGAGCCGACGTTCATCGACTCCCGGTACCGCTTCCACGCGGCCGAACTGAGTGACCTGGTGCGGCTCCGCAAGGCGGTCCTGTACCCGCCGATGAACCCGGACGCGCCGCCGCCCGAGTCGGCCGCCCCCGTCGCCGACAGTTACAAAGCAGGGTACGTGGCGCTCGGCCAGCCGTTCCAGTTGACCCGCACGCAGTCGGTCCTGACCGCCATCATCGACCTCTCGGCTCAGCGGGCGGACCTGTCCGCCGTGTGGCATCTGGACGGGCGGACGGCCGTCATTGGCCGGGCGAACACCCCCGAGGTGCTCGCCGTCCGGCAAACCCTCTCCCTCGACCCCGTGCGGCAGGCCTTCGCGCCGCAGTCCGGGCTGCCGGACGGCCCGGCGAGTATGCCGTTGAACCCGGACGCCGGGTGGCTGGCGACCGTGCTGGACCGCCCGCCGCCGCCGGCCGCGTTCCGCGATGACGGGATCGCGCTGTTGAGCCTGGCGGGGTGGACGAAGAGCATCGAGGACCAACTCGCGCGGATGGCGCTGGGGGCCGCGGTCGGCCCGATGGGGTCGCTGGGGAGTTTCCCGCGAACCGGGGCCACCGACGCCGAACTCGCCTTCCCGCTGCTCATCCACCGCACGGCGCGGCTGGCCGTCCACCAGACGCCGGACGACCCGTCGGCGTACAACCTTCTGGCCGACGCCTATCAGGGGCGGAACTTGCTGCCCGAGTTTGAGCCGCAGGACTCGGCCCGCCAACGGCTCACGGCCGCCGCCCGCGCCGCCGCCCGCCTGACCCCCACGGAACGGGCGAGCGAGCGGCAACTGACCGCCGCCGTCCACCAGTGGCTGACCCTGTTCGCCGTCCAACTCGAACTCGATCAGTTGGACGCGGCGCGGGAGTCGGTGAAGAAAGCCCGCCAGGCGCTGGACGCCCTGCCCCTCGGCGGCGGGCACGAGCAGCCGGGGAGCGACGTGTGGCGGCAGACCCTGTTCGCCCTCCAGAACCTGACCCCCGTCTACCGGCGGGTGACGGGTCAAGAGCTGTCCCTCGGCAAGGACGAGTTCGAGTTCGAGGAGCAGGCCAAGAAGAGCGGGCGGAACGAGCCGCCGCCGACGGCCGCGCTGATGAAGAAACTGGACGCCTCGGTCACGCTGATGGTGAGCAAGTTGAACGAGGCGTGGGACATGGGCACGCGGGGGGCGAAGCCGGGCCAGCGGGCGCTGGTGGCGCGGCGGTTCGGCCTGCCGAAGGCGGCCCTGGATGGCGTCGTCGCGGCGCAAGACCTGTCCGCCGCCGACAGCGGCGTCAACCCGATCCAACTGCGAGTCGAACTGGTCGGCCTGGAACTGGAACTCGGCCGCCTCGAAGAGGCCGCCGTCCACCTGGCCACGCTGGAAGAGCAGTTGGGCGACGGCGCGGCCGGCGCGAAGACCGCCGTGGCCGTACTACGGCTGACGAAACTCCGCCGCCAGGGCAACTACAAGGAGGCGCTGGGCCTGCTCGACGACCTCCGCGGCGGGCAGTTCCCGAAGTTGACCGAGCAGGAAAAGCAACAGGCGTCGCAACCGGGCGTGTTGTTCCTCGGTGTGAGCGCGGCCGTCGGCGCGCCGGCCGGCGCGGCCGAGTGCCTGCCGCAGTTCCGCCCGCCCGCCGACGCCCGGCCGGAAGACCTCCCCGCCCTCTCCGCCGAATTCGCCAAGACCCAGTTGGACCGTCACCCGGTGCTGGCGGTCGGCAACCGTGCCCGTGAGGTGCTGCTGAGCGAGGCCCAATATTACTACCAGCGGGGGGTTCTCGCCCTCCTCGACGGCGACATGCCCGCGGCGCGGGAGAGCTTCGCCCAGGCCGTCCGGCCGCAGGGCGTGCCCCTCGAGCGAGTGGTGGAGGTCGTCGAGTTGGTCTTCGCGCGGGGCGGTCGCCAGTTCAACTTCCAGCAAGTCATACCGTCGTACCCGTTCGTCTACCCGTACCTGCGGCTGATCGACAAGTACCGGTCGTCCCCGCCCATCCCGTGACCCGGAGGTCCGACCATGAATGCGTGGAAGATCGCGGCGGTGCAGTCCGACTGCCGTCTCGGCGACGTGCCCGGCAACCGGGCCATGATCCGCCGCAAGTTGGCCGAGGCCGCCGCCGCCGGGGCGAAGGTGATCGTGTTCCCGGAGTGCGTCGCCACCGGCTACGGGTTCGCCAGCCGGGCGGCCGCCGCCGCGTGTGCCGAGCCGCTGCCGGGGCCAACCTCGGAGGCGATCGCACAAGACTGCACCCGCCTCGGCGTGTGGTGCGTGTACGGCCTGCTGGAAGCCGCCGGCGACCGGCTGTTCAACACCTGTGCCCTGATCGGGCCGGACGGGGCCGTCTCCGGGTATCGGAAGGTTCACCTGCCGTGCGTCGGCGTGGACCGGTTCACCGACCCCGGCGACCGGCCGTTCGCCGTCCACGACCTGGGCGGGCTGGTGATCGGCATCCAGATCTGTTTCGACGGCAGCTTCCCGGAAGCCGCCCGCATCCACACGCTGCTGGGGGCGGACCTGATCCTGCTGCCGACGAACTGGGCCGACCCGGCGGTGAAGATGGCGACGTGGGTGCCCCGCGTGCGGGCGCTGGAGAACCACGTCTACTTCTGCGCCGTCAACCGGGTCGGCACCGAGGCCGGCCACCATTACATCGGCCTGAGTTCCGTCTGCGACGCCGTGGGCGACACCCTGGCGGCGGCCGATCACGACGGCGAAGCGATCCTGTACGCCGACGTGGACCCGGCGGCGGCACGGGCGAAGACGGTTGTCCAGTGCGCCGGCGAGTACGAGATCGACCGCGTCAACTGGCGGCGGCCCGACGTCTACGGCCCGCTGCTGGGCGGCACCGTGTTCGACGGCCACAAGCAGACGTGAGGTGACCCATGCCGCCGAATGGTAACGACGCCCTTCGCCCCATCGAACGCTGGGTTCTGATGGCCTGTGGACCGATGAACGTGGTGGGTGCGATCTGTTTCGTGCCGCCGTTTCCCGATGCCCGCATCGCCCTCGGGTTGCCCGAACCGCACCCGTTCTACCTCTGGCTCCTGTCGGTGTGGGTTCTGGCATTCGGCGTGGCGTACTTCCACCAGGGGTGGAGCGGCCGTGCGAACCGCGCCGTCCTGGCGCTCGGCGTCGTCGGCAAGGCGTCCTTCGGTGGCTTGCTCATCGGCGACGGTGTGTCCGGCGAACTGCCGCCGTTCGCCGTCGCCGGGGGGTTGCCCGACTTCGGCCTCGCGGTTCTGTTCGCGTGCTACCTGTGGCGGACCCGCTGACCACACCCCAGCCGAGGGAAACCCATGTTCGGCGTCCACGGGCGGTATCTGCGGATCGACTTGACCACCGGGGCATCGGAGTTCGTCCCGATCCCGCCGGCGGTGAGCCGCGCTTACCTGGGCGGCGTCGGGTTGGCCGCGTGGCTGCTGCCCCGCGAGTCGCCGGCCGGTGTCGATGCCCTGTCGCCAGATGCGGCGGTGGTGTTCGCGTTCAGCCCGCTCGTCGGCACCCCGCTCACCACCTCCGCCAAGTTCGCCGTCGTCGCCAAGTCGCCGCTCACGAACCGGTTCAACGACGCCCTGTCGTCGTCGCACTTCGCCATCCACGGCAAGCGCACCGGGGCCGACGCCATCGTCCTGCGCGGGGCGTGTGCCGTACCTTCCGTGGTGCTGATCGACGACGGGCGGGTGAGCGTCGAACCGCTCTCGGTGCCGGCCGACGAACCGATCCCAACGACGGCCGACCGGTTGAAATCCCAACACGGGGCCGGCTGGTCGTTCGGCGTCATCGGCCCGGCGGGGCGGAACCGGGTGCGGTTCGCGACGGTCAGCTTCGATAACCGTCATGCGGGGCGGGGCGGCCTCGGTGCGGTGCTGGGGGCGAAGAACGTCCTCGCGGTCGGGGTGAAGGGAACCCAGCGGCCGGCGGTCGCGGACCCGGCGGCGGTGGTCGCGGCGGCGCGGGATTTATCGAAGCGGTCCCTCGGCCCGGCGACGGCCAAGTACCGCGAACTCGGCACCGTCACCAACCTGCTCACGTTCAACCGGCTGAACGCGCTGCCGACGCGGAACTTCCAGCAAGGGCAGTTCGACGCGGCCGACGGGTTGTCGGTGGAGTCGCTCCGCGGGGCGTTGCCGCAGGTGCGGAACTCGTGCGCCGCCTGCACCATCGGCTGCGAGCACATCTTCCCGGCCGCCGACGGGACGGGCGTGCGGTTGGAGTACGAAAGCCTGTTCGCCCTCGGCCCATTGTGCGGCGTCGGCGACCGCGAGACGGTGTTGCGGGCGGCCCGGCGGTGCGACGACCTCGGCCTCGACACCATCTCCACCGGGGCGACGATTGCGTTCGCGATGGAGTGTTCGGAACGCGGGCTGATCCCCGACCGGCTGCCCTTCGGGGACGCTGACACCCTGCTGTCACTGATAGAACGGATCGCCCGGCGGGACGGCCTCGGCGACCTGCTTGCGGACGGCTCCCGGCGGGCGGCGGATGTGATCGGGGGCGAGTCGGAAGACTTCGCCCCGCATGTGAAGGGGATGGAACTGCCCGGCTACGAGCCCCGCGCGTTGCAGGCGATGGCGCTCGGCTTCGCCGTCGGCAGCCGGGGGGCCGACCACAACCGCAGCGGGGCCTACGAGATCGACTTCTCCGCCACCGGCGACCGACGGCACGGCACGGCTGACGCCGCGCGGCTGGCGGTGGACACCGAAGACCGCGCCGCGCTGATGGATTCGCTGATCCTGTGCAAGTTCCTGCGCGGCGTGTTCGCGGACTTCTTCGCCGAGAGTGCCGAGTTGCTGGCGAAGGTGACGGGGTGCGATTTCACCGCCGACGAACTGCGGGCCGTCGCCCGGCGGGTGGTGGACGCGCGGAAGCGGTTCAACATCCGCGAGGGCTGGACGCCGGCCGAGGACACCCTGCCGCGGCGGTTCCTGAGTACCGCCCTGCCCGACGGGACGGCCCCCGGCGCGACCCTGCCCGAAGCCCGCCTCCGCGAGATGATCGCCGCATACAACCGCGAACGCGGGTGGTCCGCCGACGGGTGGCCGCCGACGGGCGACTGAAAGTCCGCCGCCCCGCCCTACACTAGCGGTGAACCTTCCCGGACGCCGCCATGACCGAACTCGTTTCGTGCCCCCGGTGCGGGGACACCCTCGACATCCCCACCGATCTGCTCGGCACGTCCGTGCGGTGCGCCAGTTGCCGCACCGTGTTCACGCCGACGCCCGCCGACTCGATCCCGACCGCCTCCCGTGCCATGCGGCCGGTGCCGCCGCCCCGCGAGTTCGCGTTCGAAGACCCGCCGCCGCGGAAGTCGAACGCCTGGGTGTGGGTGCTGGTGCTCGTGCTGGTCGGCGTCTTCGGCGGACTCGTCGCCGTTTGTACCGGCCTCGTGCGGCGGGTGATGAACCCGGCGATGGTGGTCCAGACTTCCGAGGAGGGACGGTTCCGCGTCGCCATGCCCGGCACCCCGACGCCCACGTCCCGAACGGCGGACAAGACCGGCGTCCTTTCCGGCCTCCAATCCGTCCGCCCGGAAAACCAGGAAACGTATCTGGTGATGTCGGCCGAGTTGCCGAAAGACTTGCGAAAGCTCGACCCGGCGAAGCCCGAGGACGCCGAGAAACTTCAGGCGGAACTGGCGAAGCGGTTCCTGCCCTTGCCGGCGGCCGGCAGCGAGGTGGAACGGGAAACGCGGTCGCACGGCGAGTACCCGGCCATCGACATCATGTACCACCAGGGGGGCGGGCTGATGAAGCAGGTGACGGTGGCCCGCCTGCTCGTGGCCGAGGGGCGGGTGTTCCTGCTGGCGGTGGATGGGATGAACCTGGAACCGCGGGTGTGGTACGTCCGTCGCTTCTTCACGTCGTTCGAGCCGCTGGCGGCGGAGTGACCGTGGTCAGGCCACCCCCGCCTCGACCTTGGTCCGCTCCCATTCCGCCGCGTGCCGATGGAACACGTCGCGGATGGCGTGGACGAGCCGCTCCTCCACGACCGTCTTCGAGGCCGGTTGCGCCGCAGAGCGGAGGCGATCCAGGATGGGCAGTACGGCGGCCAGCGCCTCGTCGTCCAGGTGGACCAGTTGCATGGACCAGCCGGCGAACTCGCAGGCCTCCACGAGGCGGCTGGAGAGGATCCGCACCCCGGCATGTCGGCGGTCTCGGCGGATCCGCTCGAATGTCTCCGTCACCGCCGCCCGCTCCCCCTCCAGGCACTGGATGAAGTTCGGCGCGGTGTACGTCAGGAACCCAGTCACCCCGTCGCGGCGGTTGTTCCGCTGGGACACCTCCACCACGTCGCGGAGGTCGTCCGGGCGGAACCCGGCGGCGGCGACGCTCGTGTACAGCAGTCGAATCAGGTGCATGGTCTTCGTCTCCGCGTAGTATCGGAACCGTGCCTCGGAATCTCCGGGGAAGTCTCCGCACGCTTGTTACAGGGCCCCCACCTCTGTCGTCGGCACCGTCGCCGGTGACACTCCGCGGATCAGCCGCGCCAACCGCTCCTCGGCCATCGTCGCGCTCACCCCGTTCGCCGGCCGCTCCCACACCTCCCGCACCATCTCGCGGGCCGGCTCGTCCAGGCAAACCAGTTCCATCGACCAGTCGGCGAACTCGCGGGCGTCGATGTTCCGCATCTCCAGCACCAGCAGTCCGGTGTGTCGCGGGTCGGCTTCGATCCGGTCGAGGTACCGCAGCACCATGTCCCGCTGCCCTTCCAGGCACTGGATGAACAGCGGGGCGTCGAAGGACAGGAAGCCGGTCAGTCCGTCGCGGCGGTTGTTCCGCTTCGACTTCGCCAGCACGTCCCGGAGGTCTTCAAGGCCGAAGCCGTCCGCGGCCTCGCTGGTGTACGCCAGTTGGATCAACGACATGATGCAGTGGGGGTACTCGGGAACGGTAGGGTTAGTGCGTATTCCCTAGCACACTCCGGACCCGCATGAACCCCGGCAGCTCGGACTATCGTCCCGGCCGGAATGGTACGCCGGAGCGCGAAGGCGGCCGGCCGTCTTGCGACCGCACTTCCTATCATGCCAGGATTGCCCCGTTTCCTATTTCCCCAAGACGATCAGTCAACCATGCACTCCGCCACGCTGCTGTTCACCCTCGCCCTGACCGCCGGTCAGCCGGCGCAGCCCAAAGCCGACCCGCCGAAGAAGGTGTTCACCCCACCGGTCGGCGCGTTCCCGCTCCGCCCCATCGGCCCCGCACTCACCTCCGGTCGCATCGTCGCG
>JBBRUO010000192.1:0-9739 GCA_038247725.1 Gemmatales bacterium | reverse complement strand
GGCACCACCGACCCGGACACGAAGGCGATCCGCTGGGCGTTCCTGCACTGTGAGCCGTACTTCCGCCGCACCTTCAAAGGCACCACGGCCGAGTTGCGGACAGTGGTGGCCGACGCCGTGGCGGGCAAGAAGGAGCCGCCGCCGCCGGACGAGAAGGAGCCGCACGGCTACGGCCCCGTGGCCGAGAAGACGGAAGCCCCGAAGAAGGAGCCGGAGTCGGGGGCGGTGACGCGAGCGGCCGTTCCCTTCGCCAGCATCCCGTTCCACCTGGAACCCGTCTTCGGCGTCATCCCGTCGTCGATCCTGCTCGGGCCGCTGGCGATTCTCGCCGCCGTCTTCCCGGCCACCTTCGGCGGGCTGATGTCCGGCATGGGGCGGTGGCGGGCGCTGTTGGTCGTGGTCAGCGTGAACAGCATCCTGGCGAGCGTTTACTACTTCCTTCAGAAGAAACTTCCGGATGCGTGGTGGTGCGGCGAACCGATGCTGATGGGCGTGCTGCTGACGAACGTACTCATCGGCGTGATCTGGGCCGGGCGGCGGTATCGCCTCGCGGTCGCCGAAGACTCGTCCGTCTCGGAGCCGCCGACGCGGGCGGAGTTCCTCGGCGTCGCCGGCGTCGCGGTCGTGGTCGGGCTGATGCTGCTCGGCCTCGGCTGGTGGTTCGGCCGGGCGGAACTGTTCAACAACCCCGGCCGCGAGTTCACCGCCGCGTTCGTCGGGCTGGCCGCGGCCGCCGCGTACTCGGCGTACCGCATCGCGTCGCGGTCCTTGGACGACGTGGACGGGGGTGAAACGACGGCCCGGATGAGCGCCCCCGGCGAGGGCGTCGCGCTGTCGGCCGCACTGGTCTTCGGTGCAGTGATGTTGACGCTGAAACTCGGCGGCGGCATCGGCAGCGGCGGGCCGGTGACCACCGAAACCACCGACGCCGCGCCGACCGTGACGGCCCCGAAACTGACCGACTTCGAGTTGTGGTACGAGACCGCCGCGATGGACAAGGCGATGTCGGCCGCGTGCGTCACCGACCGGTTCGTCTACCTCGGCGGCTACCGGCAGACGGCCTTCACCTTCGACGGCATCCTGGTGTGCGTCAACCGCGCGACTGGCAAGGACGAGTGGGTGTTCGACTCGTCGAAGATTCCGGCGGACTGGAAAGCGGCGAACGCGAACGGGCTGCGGACGGTGTACTCCACGCCGACGGTCGCCGACGGGAAGTTGTACTTCGGCGAGGGGTTGCACACCGACTTCGATTGCCGGCTGTTCTGCCTGGACGCCGCCACTGGCCGGCCGCTGTGGGCGTTCCAGACGCGAAGCCACACCGAGGGGGGGCCGGTGGTGGCCGACGGGAAGGTGTACTTCTCCGCCGGGGACGACGGGTTGTATTGCGCCGACGCCGGCACCGGAAAGCAGGTGTGGCAGTACCAGACCGAGAAGCCGCTGCACATCGACACGCCGGTGACGGTGGCGAACGGGCGGGTGTTCGGCGGCAGCGGGTACAACACGTTCACCGCGTTCGCCGTCGATGCCGCGACCGGCCAGGAGGTGTGGAAGAAGGAGCTGCCGCTGCGGTCCTTCGGCACGCCGCGGGTGAGCGGGAAAGACGTGTTCTACGGCCTCGGCACCGGCAACCTGACCGAAGACCTCTCGTCGGAGAACGAGCCGGGGCGGCCGCGGGAAACGGCCGCCGCCGGGATGATCGTCTGCTTCGACGTGGCGACCGGGGCCGAGCGGTGGAAGGTGCCGCTGCCGGCGTCGGCCCACACCAACCTGGCGGCCGACGGCCGGACCGTCTACGCCGCCTGCCGCGACGGTTGGATGTACGCGCTGGATCGGTCGAACGGCAAGCAACTGTGGCGGGCGTCGTCCGGGTTGCCCATCGTCTGCGGGCCGGTCGTGGCGACGGACGCGAGCGGCCGGTTCCCACTGGCTGTGTACCTGGCCGGGCCGACCGGACAGGTGACGTGCCACGACCCCGTCACCGGGGTGGCGTACTGGGGGCGGGGGATTCCGGAGCTGGTCGGACGGATGACCGCCGTGCAGGCACAGCCGACACTGTTGCAAGTCGGCCCGGAGACGCGCGAGGTGTTCGTCCCCGTGACGCTGACGAACCGCAACAACGCCGGGACGAAAGCCGGGATCGTGCGGTTCACCGACACCGACCCGCTGTTCCCACTGCTGGTGAAGGGGCTGGAGCGGTACGAGAAGGCGGGGTTCGTGACCGGGCGGGAGTGACCGCGCCCGGCGACCCGTCTCGCTACAACTCGATCGGACTGGGGCGAACCTCCGGCCCGGTCGGCGACAGGTGAATCCGCCGCTTCGGCGCGACCGCGCCGGAGACGGCCCGTCAGACCGAGATGAGTTCGCCGACGGGGCGGACGACGCAGCGGTTGCGGCCGGTCCCCTTCGCCTCGGCCAGCGCCGCCGCCGCCGCCTCGCGGAGGTCGTCGTAGTTGACCGGCTCGTCCGCGTCGGCGACGGCGAACCCGACGCTGACGGTGACGCGGATGGGCGTCCCGTGGAACAGGATCTCGCACTCCTCGACCGCCTCGCGGAGCCGCTCGGCCAGGGCCGCCGCCCCGCCGCAGTCGGTGTTCGGGGCGACCACCATGAACTCCTCCCCGCCCACCCGGCCGACGGCGTCGGTGGTGGCCCGGATGGTCCGCTGGAGGGTGCGGGCGAGGGCCGTCAGCACTTGGTCCCCGCCGGACAGCAGGTAGCGGGAGTTGATGTTCTTGAAGTGGTCGGCGTCGATCAGCCCGAAGGCGATCGGCCCCGGCGACCGCGCCCGGCGGAGCAGCTCCTTGCGGGCGATGAGTTCGATGGCGCGACGGTTGGGCAGCCCGGTGAGGGGGTCGGTGAGGGCCATCTTCTCGAGGATCTGCGACCGCTCCTGGAGTTCGCGGGTCCGCTCGGCCACCCGCTCCTCCAGTTCGGCGTTCAGGGTGCGGAGGTCTTCCAGCAGCTTCTCGTGACTCCGCTCCAGCAGCACCCCCCGGCCGACATCCCGCAGGTGGGCGACGAGGTCCTCCCCCCGCCACGGCTTCAGCACGATGCGGTGGACGTGGCAGCAGTTGACGGCGTCGGCCACGTCTTTCAACTTGGCCGTCCCGCTGATGAGGATGCGGGCGGTGCGGGGGTAGGTGCGGCACGCCCAGTCGAGCAACTGAACCCCGGTGGCGTCCGGCAGTGTCAGGTCGGTGATGATCATGTCCACCCCGCCGGATGCGGTCAGCAGCTCCTTCGCCCGCTCGGCGGTGGAGGCGACGCGGAGGTCGAACTCGCGGCCGAGTTGTCCCTCCAACAGCGCGAGGATGGCCGGCTCGTCATCGACGGCCAGGACGGAACAGCGGTAGCGGGGCGCGGTCATCGGGGTAGACCGTGGGACCGGGACAAGTGGGGTGGGCGGATGTTCCACGCTGTGACCTACCTCCGTGTGGTCAAGGTGCCGTCGCCAGTGGGCGAGACGGACTTTACTGTGTCCAAGATTAGATCAGGAAACGCGGATGTGTCGGCGAAAAATCAGCGATACGTGAGAATTGGAAGGATTTCTCCGGCGAAATCGGTTTCCGCGATAATCCGGGGTGGAATCGTGCCAATTGTCGGGATCCGCCCGATTCGCGCCAGATAAACGGCGACGGCTGGGTGGAAAAAACCGGGGAAACGCGGGCGAATCGCTTGATCGCGCCGCGCCACCCCTTTACTATTCTGCTGTTGATCGGGACGGGACACCACTCGCGGGCCACTCGACCGTGACTCCGGCTGTCCCTGACTCCCACCGCCTTCCGACC
Source organism: Gemmatales bacterium (assembly GCA_038247725.1). GTDB lineage: Bacteria > Planctomycetota > Planctomycetia > Gemmatales > Gemmataceae > JALHQU01. The sequence goes on along the minus strand of JBBRUO010000192.1, from coordinate 5,951 downwards.
GCACCGGCAGCCGTATGGGATCCGAGATCCCACCTGCCCCGCGTCACCGCACCCGCGGTCGGATCAGCGAACCGGCCCTGCCCGGCAGGCCCGAGTTCCGGTGGGGGTCGAGCCGCTCCGGCGATATCGTCCGGCTCCCCCGTCCCGTTCCTGTTGACGGGTCGTATGCGTCGTCTCACCCGGCCTCACCGCCGCGTGCCGGCCGTCCGCCCCCGCCCCGACCGGGCGACACCGGTCCCCTCGAACGTCGCACCGCCCGCGTGCCGTCGCGCCCCGGCCGTCCGTCTCACCTCCGAGACGATATCGGCCGCCCGCGACGACCTTCACGCTTTGGTCCGTTCGAGAGTTATTCGTTTCCACACCCTCTCATCATGCTTGGGGGAATGTACACCATGGCGACGGCCACCCGGCGGAAGCGCCCCGCTTCCACGACCAACATCCTGGTCAGCGACGACATCCGCCTCACCACCTTCTCGTCCGATCTGCTCACCCCCGAAGAAGAGCGCGAACTGCTCACCAACTTCTGGGACTGCAAGAACGAGCTGGTTCGCGTGCTGCTCCGCCACTTCCCCGACCTCCGCGCGGTGAAACCGCCCCTCGAACCGTGGCCGATGGCCCAGTTCATCCGCGACAACTGCAACGACACCCACCGCGAAGTGATGGCCGTCCGCCGCCTGCACAGCCGGTACGTCCACTTCAAGCACCGCCTCGCGTCGGCCAACATCCGCCTCGCCGCCCACGTCGCCAAGCGGTTCCGCCACCACAGCCTCGCCTACACCGACCTCCTCCAGGAAGCCGTCTGCGGGCTGATGCAGGCCATCGACCGGTTCGACGTGAGCCACGGCACCCGCCTCGCCACCTACGCCACCTGGTGGATCCGCCAGACCCTGCAAATCGCCGTCGCCCGCCAGAGCCACCTGGTCAGCCTGTCGCCGCACCACCTCCAGGAACTCGGCCTGCTCCAGCAGGAGTCCGAGGCCCTGGCCCACGGCGGCAAACACCTGCCCAGCCCGCAAGAGTTGGCCGCGCGAACCGGCAGCTCGCTCGAACACCTCGCCCACCTGCAGACGGCCACCCGCACGCCGGTCAGCCTGAACGCGGTGCTGGACGACGACAGCGATTTCAAGCTGACCGAGGCCATGCCGGACACGCAGACGCTGACCCTGCACGAGAACAACGAGCGGCAGGAGGCGCTGAAGTTCCTCATGGAGAACCTGCGGCCGCGCGAGCGGAAGGTGCTGGACCTGCGGTTCGGCTTGACCGGCAGCGGCACGCACAGCCTGCGGCAGATCGGCCACCTGTTGCGGATTTCCAAAGAGCGGGTCCGTCAGATCCAGAACCGGGCGCTGGAGAAGCTGAAGGCGAACGCCGAGCGGGTCGGCTGGGAGCCGACGCTGTTGCTCGAGTAGTCATGCAATAGCACACGGTCAACCGGACGCAACACGCCCCGCGGGTTTTCCCGCGGGGCGGTGTTTTTGAGGGCCGGCGGGCACACCTGGTTATCTCGGCGGGAACCCGCTTTGCGGGACGTGAACCGGTGGGGTGATCGGGGCCGTCAACGCTGGCCGCAATCACCGGCTGACCGTCACTCGGTGAGAGTCAGGCTCGCTACGGTTTCCCGCGTTTCCGTCCCGCTGCCGGCAATGGTCATCGTTTGCTGGACGACACGCCCCGGCATATCGTCCGACCACCACACCTTCACAGCCATCGGCCCGGCCCCGTCCGTCGGGTTGCTGAAGCTGAACACCTGGCACTTGTACTGCTTGCCGAGGACCATGAGTGTCTCTTCGCCCACCCGCTTCGCCTCCAGGGACGGCTTCCGGAACCCGTCTTCAGTCAGACCGGTGGGCAGCGGGAATGTGGCCGGGGAGGTTCGCGAATCGGGCGGGGACGTGGTGACCCCCGCCTCCTCGCCGATCCGCTCCACCGTCTTCTGTCGCTCCACCTTCACCTCCGACGCCGACAGGGCGGCTAGCCGGAACGACTCGGTGATGACCACTTCGTTGGTCGTTCCTTTCCGCGTGACGACGGCCTTGCGGGTCACGACCGTCCCCGGTTTGAACCGCTTCCAGGCGGCGTAGTCCGGGTGCTCGATCAGCGGGCCGCTCGGCGGCGGGGGCGGGGGCGGCACGGCTGGCCCCGATTGCGCCGGCTGGGATGGTCCGCACCCGGCGAGGACGAGGACCGGGATCAGTGCGAGGAGACGCGGCATATGCACTCCACGGGTGAAGGAATCAGTTCGGGGGATAAAAAGCGCCGGGCGGACTGAAGTCCGCCCGGCGGTGCGGGACGCGGATTAGCGTTTCCTCGGCTTCGGCTGCTTACCCTGGCTCTCCTCGTCGGCGATGTTCTTGTCTTCCTCCTTCACCTTCCTCTTCTCTTCCTCCGTCATCTCGCGGTCGGGCAGGATCGCCTCGTTGCCGCCGCCGCACCCGAGGGTGAGGCCGGAGGCGGCCACCAGGACCGCCGCCAGGAACCGTCGCATGAGAATCGCCTCCAAAAAGTCGGTTAGAGGTCGCCGTTGACCTGGCCGTCGTCGATCACGCACGCCCGCATGAAGGCCACCGGGTCGACGCTGAAGCGGATGAACTTGACCGACCCGTCGCCCATCACGGCGTTCAGGCCGCCGGTGTGGGAGGAGCCGAAGTACCGCCGCCACACGGTGCCGGGGAACGTGCCGCCGCCCAGCGCGGCCGGGCGGGGGCCGCCGCGGTAGTACGCGGTCGGGTCGGTGTCGGCCTTCGGCGGGAAGTGGTAACGGATGACGCACTCGTCCCAGCCGGCGTTGTTCCACCGCTCGTTGTCCCCGCCGTCCGCGCCCTGCACTTGCGGCGGGAGGCACTTCTCGGCGGCGATGATGCTGTTCGACAGGCCGTCGGTGGCGTCGGCGATCCGCCGCTTGTCGCCGTTGGCCGACCAGCAGAGGAACCCCTTACGGCCGGGGAAGTTGCCGAAGTTCTCGCGGGTCCGCTCGTTCCGCCGCGGGGTCAGGCCGATCGGCGGGGCCGGGATGTCGCCCTGGTTCTCATGCACTTCGCCCTGGTAGTAACCGGCGTTGCCGGCGTAATCGCACCGGCCGAACAGGCCGCTGCCGTACCCGGTCGGGGCGCGGCGGGACGGGCAGTAGTAGGTCTTGATGAGCGCGCGGGCCACCGAGTCTTCGCCGTTGTAATTGGCCGGGCGGCCGCTGTGGATCGGCGGCAGGTCGAAGTTCGCCAGCCGGTACACGTTGTCCTGCTCAATGTACGGCAGGATCTTGAACCAGTGGCTCCAGCCGTTCGGGGAGGCAGCGTTGCAACAGGTGCTGCCTTCGTACGCGCCGACCGGTTCGTCGTACTGCATGCCCGGCAGCCGCGGGTCACCGTCGAACGGGCCTTCAGGGAAGAACTGGTTCGCGCTCTCGAAGCTGTGGAAGGCCAGGCCGATCTGCTTCAGATTGTTGCTGCACTGCATCCGGGCGGCGGCCTCGCGGACCTTCTGGACGGCGGGCAGCAGCAGGCCGATCAGGATGGCGATGATGGCAATCACCACCAGCAACTCAATGAGCGTGAACGCCGACCGGCGAAAGCGGGTCGTCATGGAATGAATCCTCGCGGACGAACGACAGCCGAGACAGTCCCGGCCACACACACACATGATTGGGAGCGTGTGTGTGGATTTCGTAAAGGGTTCGTGAATCCGGCGAGAGGATTTCGCCTGACGCGCCCTCAAAGGCCCACCCCCGCCGCCCCCGCCGTTGAGATTTCCCACCCGTCGCCTTTTCCGGCCTGGGTTTCCCGTTGCGAGTCTGCCGGCGGCTTCGCATACTGCTCACACAACTCCCGACCACGGACGTTCGGGTTCGCCTCCGCCGGGGAAACGGTGCCGGGCGGACGCCCGCAGGAGTGGCGGTACCGACCGTGAGCGGGTGGAGTTCCTGTTCACCCTCTATGAGAACTTGACCGCCCCGTTGACGCCAACCTGACTGGTCGAAGGAGAAGCCGCGCACCCAGCGAAGTGGAACCTCCCACCACTTGACACCGTTTCGCCGGCGGGTGTGCCGGGAATGATCCTGCCGGAGACTTTCACCATGCCCGCTCTCACCACACCACCCACCTCCGCATTCATCGGGTTGCCGATGGGCAACCGCATGTCGTCGTTCCGGCGGTTCACCGTCGCCGAGTACCACAAGCTCATCGACATCGGCATCCTCACCCAAGACGACAACCTCGAACTGCTCGACGGCCACTTGGTGCGAAAGATGAGCCGCAATGCCCCGCACGATGGCACGATTCAACTGGTCGAGGCCGCACTGAACGCGGTGCTGCCCGTCGGATGGCGGCTCCGCAATCGGTCGGCCGTCACGCTGCCGGCCAGCGAACCGGAACCGGATTTCGCCGTCGCCCGTGGCACCGTGCGGACGTATCTGACCCGGCACCCAGTCGTCGCCGACGTGGGGTTGGTCGTCGGGGTCGCCGACAGCACACTCGACACCGACCGAGACATCAAGGCTCCGCTCTACGGGCACGCGGGTCTCCCCGAATATTGGATCATCAACATCCCGGATCGTCGCATCGAAGTATATGCACAACCGACCGGCCTCACCGCCACTCCTGGATACATGAGCCGTGTCGAATTCGTGCCGGGACAGTCCGTACCATTCTCACTTGACGGGCAAGTCGTGGCGAACCTGCCCGTCGATGACCTGCTGCCGTGATACGCGCCCGTTGGGGTCCGCGTCACGCATGGGTTCCTTCTGGAACGCCGGGCCGAGCCGACGACGGGACGCTCCATCACCCCATATGACACCGCGCGTCATCGTCGGCCGCGCCCCGTGCGGGACATCCTGCACACGGCGGGTGGGACACTCGCGTGCGGCGGAACAGGAGGCGTCTCGCCGCCGAGTGCCTAAAGTGATCCGTGGCACCTGTTCCGTTCCGCCGCGTGGGGTCCGCCATGTCCGTTTCGCCCGACCTGCTCGCCCGCATCGACAAGCTGGAACTGGAAGCCAAGCGGGTGGTGGAAGGGTACCTCGCCGGGCGGCACCGCAGTCCGCGTCACGGGTTCGCCGTGGAGTTCGCCCAGCACCGGGAGTACGCCCCCGGCGACGACATCCGGCACATCGACTGGAAAGTGTTCGCCCGCACCGAGCGGTACCACCTGAAGCAGTACGAACAAGAGACGAACCTGGTCGCGTGGATGGTGGTGGACGCCAGCGAGAGCATGAGCGTCGGCACGGTCGCCCGGCGGGACGGCACCGCCGTCACCAAGTACCAGACGGCGTGCGCGATGGCGGCGGCGCTGTCACACCTCGTGCTGCAACAGGCGGACACGCTCGGCTTCCAGATGTACGCCGACCGCCTGCGGGCGGGCAGCCGGCTGGGCGGCGGCAAGGGTAAGTTGCGCGAGCTGCTGCGGTGGCTCGCCGACGGCCCGTTCCCGGACCCGTCGAACACGGGGAAGGCGCTCCGCGACCTGGGCGGGTTGCTCGGCCGGCGGGCGGTGGTGTTCGTGTTCAGCGACCTGCTCGACGACGTGGGCGATCTGGTGAACGGGCTGCGCATCCTCCGCGGGCAGCGGCACGAAGTGGTACTGTTCCAGGTGCTGGACGCGGCGGAGGTGGACTTCCCGTTCCGCCACCCGACGCTGTTCAAGGGGTTGGAAGACTTGCCGGAGATCAGCACCGACCCGATGAGCGTGCGGGACAGTTACCTGACGGCGTTCGGTGCGCATCAGGCGGAGGTGGAGGCGGTGTGCCGGCGGGCGGAAGTGGACCTGGTGCGGGTGCGGACCGACGACGACCTAGGGAAAGTGCTGGCGGGATACCTGCGGCAGCGGCAGGGGTAGCAAGAGGCCGTCGCCGCGAGCCGGCGTCAGACAAGAACTCAGTGAGTCTGTCCCGTCATGTACCGAGCGGCGGCGGAACCCCCCGCCCCGCGGTGAGGGGGGGGGGGGTGGGCACCCGCCGGGAG
>JBBRUO010000191.1:0-9741 GCA_038247725.1 Gemmatales bacterium | reverse complement strand
GGGGGATCCGTTATCTATAACGGGTTTTTTCTGGGGGCGGTAACATTTTTTTGGTTTCCGCGTGCATTTTTGGGGGGGCCTCGGGGGGCCGGATCTTTTGGCGGCGGCGAAGACAGTCCGGCTCATCGAGCCGGACCTACTCAAACCTCACCCCAGCAGCTTCTCGACCACCGTCCCTTCGCGGAACAGTTGCATCGGGCGGCCGGTCGGCGTTTGCAGTTCGGTGTTCGGGGCGACGCCGAGTTGCTGGAAGATGGTGGCCGACACGTCATCCGGTGTACACGGATCGACGTCCGGGGCCATGCCGCTGGCGTCGGTGCTGCCGTGGACATAGCCCCGCTTGAACCCGCCGCCGGCCAGCACGCAGGCCATGCTTCTAGCCCAGTGGTCGCGGCCGCCGTTCTTGTTGATCTTCGGGGTGCGGCCGAACTCACCGGCGCACATGACGATGGTGCTGTCCAGCAAGCCGTGCTGGTCCAGGTCGGCGATGAGCGCGGCCAGCGGCGTGTCCAGGTTCGGGATGAGCCGAGTCTTGTGGGCGTCGAACGTCTTGCCGTGGGTGTCCCAGCCGCCGAGGCCGACGGTGACGAAGCGGACGCCGGCCTCCACCAGCCGGCGGGCCGCCAGGCAGGCGCTGGCGATGGAGCCGGTGCCGTAGCTGTCGCGGACGGCGGCCGACTCTTCATTCAGGTTGAACGCCTTCTTGGTCTTGTCCGACCGCAGGATGTCCAGCGCCTGCTGGTGGAAGGTGTCCAGCCCTTCGACGAGGTCGTTGTTCTGGTCCACCTTGCGGAACCCGTCGTCGAACGACTTCAGCAGTTGGTTCCGCTTGTCCAACTCTTCCAGGCTGATGCCGTTGGGCAGGGTAATGCCCCGCAGCCGGAAGGCGGCCGCGTCATCCCCTTTGGCGTTCGGGCGGGGCCGGCCGTTGCCTTCGACGCTGAACGGGTTGTAGCTGGTGCCGAGGTAGCCCGCGCCGCCGGCGGCCCCACCGCGGAGGTCCTGGAACGTGACGTACGGCGGGATGCCGCTAGGAGTGGACAGCAGCTTCGCGCCGAGGCTGCCCATCGCCGGATACTGCATGGCGGCGGTCGGCTTGTTGCCGGTGGTCATGAACACCGTCGCCGGGCCGTGGCTGGGGATGGTGTGGTACAGCGACCGGACGACGCTCACTTTGTCGGCGACGCCGGCCATCTTGGTCAGCGTCTCGGCGAACCGCACGCCCTTGGCTTTGGTGTCGATCGACTTGAACTCGCCGCGGATACCTTCGGGGGCGTCCGGCTTGTTGTCCCACATGTCGATGGTCGCCGGGCCGCCGGCGAGCCACACCAGGATGACGCTCTTGGCCTGCGCCTTCGGGGCGGTGCCGGAGTCCTTGGCTTTCGCCTTCGCCTCCGAGGCGAGCAGCCCCGGCAGGGTCAGGCCGAGGGTGCCGGCGGCCCCGATGGTGAGGAAGTCGCGGCGGTGGAAGCCTTCGCAGTCGGTACGGAACAGCATGGGAGTCTCCGAGGGCGGTTGGGGGATTGGGTTTGGGGTTTGGGTGATTGGGTTTGTTTTTCAGCCCCGAAGGGGCGGCATCCAATAGCCCAGGGCGTCAGCCCTGGGAAACCGGTGCGATGTCATTCGTTCCGTCCGCCGGCCTCAATGGTTCAGAATGAACTCCCGCGTGTTGATCAGCGCCCACAGCGTCACTTTGAGCGCTTCGAGTTTGTCGCGGGGGGTCTTCGCCACGCTGAGGTGTTTCAGCGCCGACGCCTTCTCGCTCGCGGTCGGCAGGCGGGTGAGGGTGCCAAGGAACAGCTCCTCGACAGCCTTCTCGTCGGACAACTTGTCCTTCACGATCTGGGCGATGCGGTTGGTCCGGTCGGCCAGTTTCTGCTCGATGGCGGGGTCGGTCATGCGGTACAGCGTCTGCGGCAGGGCGGCTTCGCTGGCCCGCTCGCAGTCGCAGGCGGTGGTCCGGGGCGGCCGGCCGAAGATGCGGAGGACGTAGTTCAGGTTGGCGTTGGCCAGCCGGCTGGACCCCACTTCGGTCATCTTCTTCCCGGCGGGGGCGTCGGTGCCGAATGTTTCCTGGGTGCCGATGCCGCTGTTCAGCACGTCCACCACCTGTTCGGCCATCAGCGGGCGGATGTACCCGTGGGCGAAATTCACCTTGTCGAACTTGTTGGTGTCGTTCGTCTTCGAACTCAGTTGGTAGGTGCGGGTGGTGAGGATCGCCCGCTCCAGCGCCCGCAGGTCGTACCCGCTGTCCACGAACTGCTTGGCGAGCAGGTCCAGCAGCGGGGCGTTGGTCGGCGGGTTGGCCTGGCTGAAGTCGTCCACGGGGTTGACGAGGCCGACGCCGAAGTAGTGCGCCCACACGCGGTTGACGAAACTGTGGGCGAAGAACGGGTTCTTCGCGTCCGCCATCCACGCGAACAACCGGGCGCGGGTGTCGGTGCCGAGTTCGTGCGGCAGTTCCGGCCCGCCCAGCGCTTTCGGATCGACGACGCGGGTGGTCATCGGGATCGGCTGGAGTTTCGGCAGGCGCGTCGTGCCGGCGGCGGTGGTGGCGAAGAACATCTCCCGCAGTTGCACGATCTGGTTGTTGTTCTTCACCATCCCGGCGTCGTCCTTCCGCCGCTTGTTCTCGGCGTCGGCGGCCTTCTTCACGTCCGGGCTGCTGAACTGGTTGTTGACGAAGTTGACCGGGGCGAACAGGTTGGCGAACCCCCAGTAGTCGTCTTGCGTCCACCGGTCGGTGGGGTGCTTGTGGCACTGGGCGCACTCCAACCGGACGCCGAGGAACGCGGCGGCGACCTTCTCGCCCCACGCCTCGACGGGCACCCGCTGCTGCCGCCGCCAGAACAGGTCGAGGGTCTTCTTCGCCTCGTACCCGGTGTCGAACCCGTCGGCCGGATCCTCCCCCGGCTTCGGCTTCGCCTTGGGGTCCGGCCGCGTGAACACCAGTTCGGCGTCGAGCTTTCCGGCGGCCGCGATCCACTCGTCCGCCGGCCGCCCGTCGGCCGTCGTGGCCGTCAGGATGTGCCGCACCATCTGGTCGTACGGGACGTTGTCGGCGACCCGCTTCCGCAGCCAGTCGTGCCACATCTGGCTGCGGCGGTTGGCCGTCTGTTGCGGCTGTTCCAGGGCGAGGGTGTTGTTCCCGGTGACGTCGCTCAGCTTGGTCGCCCAGAGGGCGGCGTGCAGCGGGTGTTTCAGCAACTCGTCGATCTTCTTCGCCCGCTTGTCCTTCGACGAGTCGGCCAGGAACGCCCTCGCCTCGTCCGGGGTGGGCAGGATGCCGACGACGTCGATGGTGACGCGGCGGAGGAACTCAAGATCCCCGCTGGCCTCCGACGGCACCATGTTCAAGAGCTTCAACTTGGCGAAGATCTCGCGGTCGATGGCGTTGGTGGCGGCGATGTCCGGGTATTCGAACCCCGTCGCCGCGGGCGACGGGACCAACACCCGCAGCGCCCGCACGGTGCCGCGATACAACACGCTCAGCCCGGCGTCGCCCGGCTGGTTGGGCGTCAGTCGGCCGGTCGCGGAGACGTCGGCGATGGCGTCGTCGGTGATCTTGAAGTCGCAGAACGGGGTGATGTCCTCGACGCTCCCGTCGGCGAACGTGGCCGACACCTTCAGTTGGAGGGACTTGTCGTTCGCCAGCACGGCGAAGTCGCCGGGGGTGACGGTCATCGCTTTGATCGCCCCGCTGCCGGGGGTGTGCGTCGCGCCGGCGGCGATCCACGCGCGGAACGTGTCGTACATCCACGACCCCTTGGCGAACCGCATCCCGCCCTCGTGCGGCGTCCGCCCGGCCGCCTTCAGCAGGAGCAGGCTGTCGTCGGGCGTCTGCACGTTCACCCGCCGGCCGAGAGTGTCGCGGGTGATGCTGGCGAAGTCGAAGTCCGGCTCGAACCCGAACAGCGACAGGCGGAAGCCGTTCTTCCCCTGGAAACTGCCGTGGCAACTGCCGGCGTTGCACCCGCTCTTGGAGAGCAGGCCCATGACGTGCCGCTCGAAGTCCACCTTGTCCACGTTCCCGCCGCCGGGGAGGGGGACGGGGGCGGCGGAGACCGGGGTGGTCATCGCACAGCCGAACACGGCGAGGAGGGCGACGAGCTTCATGGGTTGCCGGGGAAAGTGGGGTCGGCGGGGACTGCGTCTGGGGCGGCTGTCTCATTAAACCGTCGGCAGCTTCGAAAGTTTCGTCTGGCCGGTCGCTCTTTGCAAGCGAATAACGACAAGTCCTGAAAAAATGCCCCCCAGACTACTTGCCGGTCGCCGGACCGAGGTCACAACTCACCCAGTCCGCCCGGTTTTCGGCGGCGCACACTCTCACGGAAGAAAGTGGATCGATTCTTCGTGGGTGATCTTGACAATTGGCCATTAGTGTGCGAAATTCAACTCCCTCGTCGGCGGCGGTGCCGGCGAGGAACCCGTCCCACATTCGAGGGTGAATCATGCGCAAGTTCGCGGCGGTGAGCATGTTGGCGGTGTTGACGGCGGCCCCGACTTTCGCCCAACCGGAGGCCCCGAAGCCCGGCCCCGAAATCGAGATGTTGAAGGCGCGGGTGGGCACCTGGACCACGCTCATGAAGGCGGACGGCGGCGAGTTCAAGGGCGAAGTCACCTACAAGATGGACCTGGGCGGGTTGTGGCTGGTCGGCGACATGGACAGCGACCTCGGCGGGCAGAAGTTCCACGGCCGCAGCCTGGACACCTACGACGCCGCGTCGAAGAAATACGTCAGCGTGTGGGTGGACAGCATGAGTACCAAGCCGATGCACATGGAGGGCACCTACGACGCGAAAACCAAAACGATGACCACGGTGACGACGATCGACGCGCCGGGGCCGGACGGGAAGCCGGCCAAGTGGAAGTCGGTGACGGTGATGACCGACGCCGACACCATCGAAATGAAGATGTCCGTCGGCGACGCGAAGGAGCCGATGTTCAGTGTGACCTACACGCGGAAGAAGTGACCGAACTCCGCGCGCCCCCGCCGTCGGCGGGGGCGCGAGAGCTGTCGCCAAGACGAAGTGGAAGCGGCGGCGGCTCACGGGTAGAATTTCACGAATCGCACTTCGGAGGGCTGCCCATGCCGGTCATCATCCCCGCCACGGACTGGCGTTTCTGGCGCGAACACGCGAAGCCGTCGCTGGCGAAACTGCGGGAAACCGGCGTGGCGGTCGTCCTCCCCGTCGGCGACGGCGGAACGATCACGGTTCGCGACGAGGCGGAGTTACGCGAACTCGTCGGGTCGGCCGAGCGGGAGGAGATGATCGAATTCCTCCGCGAATCGAAGGCCGACGCCGACGCCAGGCGAACCGTCCCAGCGCGGGAGTTCTTGGAATCGCTGGGCAAGTCGCCGTCGTGACTTTTCGCCTCGTCATTTCGCGCCGCGCGGCCAATGAAATCGCGGCGAACTACGACTGGCTCGCCGAACGGTCCACACCTTCGGCGAACCGGTGGCGCGATTCCATCCTCCGCGCCGTGGAATTGCTCGAAGCGAACCCGGACCGGTGCCCACTCGCGCACGAAGACGAGTGGTATGAGGGCGAGTTGCGCGAACTGCTCCATGGGAAGCGGAAGCACGTCTTTCGCATCCTTTTCGAAGTCTGCGGCGAAGAAGTCGTCATCCTTCGGGTACGACACGCCAGCCAAGATTACCTCAGCGCAGGCGAGTTATGACCGCTCCCTGGCGGCGCGGCTCGTTCACTCCGTCAACTGCGCCCGCAACTGCTTGTAGTCGGTCTTGCCGGTGCCCAACACGGGAATCGCGTCCACTTTCCGCACTTCGTCCAGCCGCATGACCCCCCGGAACCCCTCGCCTTGCAGCAGTGCGTTGGCGTCGCGTTCGCTGATGTCCTCGGTCGTGAAAAGCACCACCTTCCGCCCGCCGTTGGGCAACTCGACGCCTTCCACCGCCACGCGGGGGCCGGCGTCGGTGGGCGGGTACTTGCGGGCGAACGGCTCCTCCAGCGCGGGCAGCGAGATCATCTCGCCGCCGGCCTTGAGGAACCGCTTCAGCCGGCCGTGGAACGTGATGTACCCGTCGGTGTCGATGGCCGCGAGGTCGCCGGTGACGTACCACCGCTTACCGCCGAACTCGACGAACGGGTCCGGCACGTCGTCGCCGAGGTAGCCGGGGAACACGTTCGGCCCACTGACGTGGAACATCCCCCGCTCCCCGGCGGGCTGAAGCGCGTGCGAGTCCAACTCCGTGACGCACACCTCCACCCCCGGCAGCGGTACCCCGATGGTGCCCCGCCGCGTGCCCCCCGGCGGGTTCGCGGCGACGATGGGCGAACATTCGGTGATGCCGTACCCCTCCAGGACTTCGCCGTTCGGCGTCATCGTCTTGGCCTTCTCGAACACCGCGTCCGGGCACCGTTCCGCTCCGACAACGATGAGCTTGAGTGAGTCCAGGTCGCCCGGCTCGGCTCGGTCCAGGATGAACCCGAAGAACGTCGGGGTGGCGCAGATGACCGTCGGCTGGTACGCGGCCACCTTCCGGACGAGCGCGCCGGCGTCGGTCGGGTCCGGGTGATGCACCAGACGGATGCCGGACAGCAGCGGCAGCAGCGCCGCCACGGTGTGCCCGAAGCTGTGGAACAGCGGCAGGAAGCCGAGCACGCTGTCGGCCCGCGTCAGCTTCACGAACTCCGCCGTCGCGCGGTTGTTCGCGATCACGTTGGCGTGCGTCAGCGGCACCGCCTTGGGTGCCTTCTCGGACCCGCTGGTGAAGAGCACCACGGCCGGGGCGTGCGGGTCCGTCACCGCGTCCCGTAGCGCCCGCCGCCGCACCGCCGCCGGGAACCACCGCCCGCCGAGCAGCCGCGACAGCATCTCGAGTTTGCCGACCGACCTCCGCACGTCTTCCAGGTACACGAACTCGGCCCCCGGCACGACGAGGTTGGTGCGGTCGATGAACGTCTTCGACGTGACCACCCGCTTCAGCTTCATCAGGGTGACGGCGTGTTCCAGGTTCGTCGGCCCGGTCGTCCAGTTCAAAATCACCGGCAATTTCCCGGCCAGATGCAGGCCGAACAGGGCGATGTCGGCGGCGACGCTGGCGGGCATCAGCAGCCCGACGTTCGGCTCCTCGAACGCGCGGAACCGCTCGGCCATGACGCGGGCACCGACCAGCAGCCGCTCGTAAGTGAGGACGCCCGCGCGGTCGTCGGCGGCGGCCACGTCGTACCGGCTGCGAAGCGCCCGTGCGACGAACGCCTCGCCGACGGTCTCGCCGAGGATTTCCATCGCCCCCGACTCGGCCGGCGGGGCGAACCACGCGGCCGGCGGCGGCTTCGGCGGGCCGCGGTCGATCTTCCCTTCGGCCACCGCCCACAGGTGCCCCAACTTCGTCGGGACATCGTCGCTGCTGAACCCGAACCGCTGTTCGACGTGGAGGGTGATCTCTATCGCCTCCAGGCTGTCGATGCCGAGATCCGCGAATGTCGTTTCCGGCTTGTTCTCGGCGTCGGACAGCGGCCGTTTCAGCTTCTCCGCGACGATCTCGCCGACGGCGGCGATGGTGGCCGGCTGGACGTCCGCCGCGTTCACCTCCGCCGCCACCGGCACCGGCGGGAAGTCGAACGTCCGCCGCCCGAAGAGGAAGTGGTAGGGGACGAAAGTGGGGGTTTCGGGCGCGGGGGCGGGGGGCAAGTCGGCGTTGTACCACTCCTCCAGCCACGGGTTCAGCGCCTCGCGGGCGGGTTCCGGGCGGGCCGCCTTCGGGTAGGCTTCCAGCGTCATGCTCACCCGCCGGCGGGGCATGAAGAATAGCAGGTTCGCCAGGATCAGGCCGAGGCCGGAGAACAGCAGCGTCACCAGTTTCAACTCCTGGTGCGTCTGGGCGCGGCTGAAGCTGCTGCCCCACAGCCCCCGCGTGCGGACCAACACCACTGTCGCCTCCGGCACGGCGGCGAGGATGTCGGCGGCGGCGCGGGCCGCGCCGACGTGTTCCCGCCCGTCCCGGCTGAGCCGGCCGCTCGGCCACAGCACCACGTTCTGTCCGGCCTTCAGCACCGCGATCACGTTCGCCATCGCCGACTCGGTCTGCCGCCGCTCCTCCGCGCTGGCGGACACCAGCGCCGGCACTTTGATGGCCCGCAGGATCCACCCGAACGGCGCGAGCAGCGGGTTGCGGAAGTTGGTCTCCAGCACCAGGGGCCGGAACTGGAACGCCGGCCACAGTCGGGTGATGAGGTTGATCGGGTCGGCGAACGCCGGGTGGTTCGGCATCACCAGATACGGGCCGGGGTGCGCGAACACCTCCCGCTTCCCCGTCACCGTCACCCAGTAGCGGAGCGACAGGAGGACGCGGGCGAACAACCAGAGTAGCCACCGGAACGGCAAAAGGAGCATGACGACCCCCCAACGCGGATGTCCCCATAGCGTATAGGGTCGGCACGCCGGCGGTCGGCGGGAACCCGCGGGTGTCGGATTCCGGGGGCACGGCGGTATACTGGGCCAGGAACTCCCCCTCCCACGGGCTGAAACCATGTCCGCAGTCATCCTGTCCGCCGTCCGCACGCCCATCGGCAAGTTCCTCGGCGGGTTTACCGACGTGCCCGCGCCGAAGTTGGCCGCCGTCGCCATCGCCGAAGCCCTGAAGCGCGGCAGCGTGTCGCCGACCGACGTGGACGAAGTGATCCTCGGTCAGGTGCTTCAAGCCGGCGTCGGGCAGGCCCCCGCGCGGCAAGCGGCGCTCGCGGCCGGGCTGCCCGACACCATCCCCGCGTTCGCCGTGAACAAGGTGTGCGGGTCCGGGTTGAAGGCGGTCATGCTGGCGGTGCAGGCGGTCAAGGCCGGGGACGCGAATGTCGTGGTCGCGGGCGGGATGGAGAACATGAGCCGCGCACCGTTCCTGCTGCCGAACGTTCGCGCGGGCTACAAGTACGGCGACCAGACGGCGAAGGACTCGCTCCTGCACGACGGCCTGTGGTGCGGTTTCGAGAACTGGGCGATGGGCGAGGCGGCCGAACACATCGCCACGAAGTGTGGCGTCAGCCGGGGTGATCAGGACCGCTTCAGTGCGCAAAGCCACCAGCGGGCGGCGGCCGCGTGGGCGGCGGGTGCGTTCAACGCCGAGGTGGTGCCGGTGTCGATCCCGGCGAGCGGGGGGCGTAAGCCCCCTGTTGTCGTCAGTCAGGACGAGGGCATCCGGCCCGATTCCTCCGCCGACGGTTTGGCGAAACTGAAGCCGGCGTTCCGGCCCGACGGCAGCATCACCGCCGGCAACGCCTCGCAACTGAGCGACGGGGCCGCCGCCGTGGTCGTCGCCTCCGAGGACGCGGCGAAGAGGCTCGGCGCGAAGCCGTTGGCCCGCATCCTCGCCTACGCCACCAGTGGGGTGTCGCCGAAGGACATCTTCATCGCCCCGGTGCTGGCGGTGCCGATGGTGCTGAAGAAGGCCGGCCTCGCGCTCGCCGACATCGACCTGTTCGAGCTGAACGAGGCGTTCGCGGCGCAAATGCTGGCGTGCGGCAAGGAACTCGGGTTGAATGAAGAGAAGGTGAACGTGAACGGCGGGGCGGTGGCGCTGGGCCACCCCATCGGGGCGAGCGGCGCGCGGGTGTTGGTCACGCTGGTCCACGCCCTGCACGCCCGCAACCTGCGATACGGCCTCGCCAGTCTGTGCCTGGGCGGCGGCAACGCCGTGGCGATGGTGGTGGAACGGGTCTAAATGAGCCGTTCGACGACAACGGAACGCGGATGACGCGGATCCGGACCAGAAGGCTCCGC
>JBBRUO010000190.1:0-9757 GCA_038247725.1 Gemmatales bacterium | reverse complement strand
GCCGACGTACACCACGTTCGGATCACTCGGAGCCACCGCGATGCTGCCAATCGAACTCGTCGGCTGGTCGTCGAAGATCGGCTTCCACGTCAGGCCGCCGTTGGCGGACTTCCACACGCCGCCGGAGGCGGTCGCGGCGTAATACGTCAGTGGGTCGCCGGGCACCCCGCAGGCGCGGCTGACCCGCCCGCCGGCATACGGCCCGACCAGGCGGTACTTCAGCGCGGCGAACTCCGGCGGGCCGTTCGGCTCCGGGTCGGCGGCGGAGACGAGAGCGGGGATGGCGAACAGCAACGCGAGCGGCAGGCGGAGCGTCATGGCAGCGACTCTCGGCGGATGGGTTGCCGTCATGATAAGCGGGGCGAATTGCGACGACAGTGCCGGCCGGCGGGAATCGGCGGTGTCACCCGATGGCCGTGACGCACCACCGCCACACGGCCGCGTCCAGGGTCATCAAGAATACCCCCTGGAAGAGGATCGCCGTGCCGAACCCCTTCAGCACCGGCGCCGCCCGCGTGGCCAGCACCGCACCCGTCACCAGATAGGCGATGTCCAACCCGAGGTTCACCTTCAGCAGGAACGCCAGTTCGGGCACCGTCGGCGGCTCGGTGACGAGGCCGAACCAGGCGATGCCGCCGTCGATCAGCCCCCACAAGCCGGACATGAACCAGAAGCCCCGCCAGCGGTCGTTGGGCCTGGCGTACAAGCCGATGAGGCCCGTGCCGAGGCTGATCAACGCCCACAACAGAAGGGCGCCGCCGAGGAACTGGAACGGGGTCATGTGGGCGGCTCCGGGTGGGGGTGGGACGGGAAACAACCGCAGCCGGGTCGCCGGCATCACGGCCGGGCTGGGTTTGGCCATACCTGGGGGGGAAGCCACAAGGCCGTCACTTGCCCTGGTTCCAGTAAATGCGGGCGTTGCCGGTGGCGCGGCCGACGGCGACGATGTCCGGGTTGCCGTCGCCGTTCAGGTCTTCGACGATCAGGTCTTCCACCGCGACCCCGCCGTCTTCGAGGATGTAACGGTCCCACTTCTTGGTTTTCATGTCATAGCGATAGATGCGGACGCCGCGCTTCTCGGTGAACGTGTCGCCCTTCGCCGGGTTGTCGCGGACGCCGACCACCAGTTCATCGGTGCCGTCGCCGTTCAGGTCGGCGAACGCGACCGCGTGCCCCCAGCGGAGGTGGTCATCCAACACCGTCCGCGTCGGCTTCTCGCCGATGACGCCGGTGTACGCCACCACTTGGTTGCCGTGCCACGGCTCGATGGTCGCCACCACCGCGCCGTCCGCCCGGTCCTTCCGTTCCGTGCGGGGTTTCAAGTTGCCGGCGCGAATCTCGCTCGCCCCGCGACTTCCCGCCGGGTTGTCCTGGTTGCCGGGATGGACCAGCTTCGTCTGCGGCTCCGCCCCGCCTTTGCCCAGCAGGATCGCAGAATAACCCTCGTAACTGCCGGTGATAATACTCATCGGCGACGTGTCTCCGGCCGGAGTGAATGGCGCGAAGTTATGCACGACGCGCAACTCTTCACTTAACACTTGCGGCGTCCAGTTGTCGGCCTTCTCAGGCTCTTTCGCGGGTAGCTTGTACGACAGGATGCGCACCGGGCGACCGTCCATCCAGTTCTTCGCCTTGGTCGCTCCCTTTCCCATCAGCGGGGCCATTACGATTTCCAGTTTGCCGTCGCCATCAATGTCGATGGCGCGGACGCGATGCACCATCGGTTCGTCGCACGGGATGGGGTGCGTCGTCCACTCGTCGTCGAGGGTCTTGCCGCGCTTCAGCCATTGCAGGGTGCCGGGGTTCACGGTATCGAACGGCTTCCACCCCGCGCCAAGGACCAACTCCGGCAGTTTGTCGCCATCGATGTCCACGGCCGTGATGCAGACGTTGTCCGCCTTCGACTTGCCGTCGAGGATGACCCGCTTCTTCCACGTCGGGTTCTGATACCACACGACCTTGTGCTGATCCACGACCACGAGGTCCGGCTTCTTGTCGCCGTCGATGTCGGTGGCGATGACGGCGTAGCCGATCTTCAGCCCGGTGTCGATCTCCTGGACTTTGAACGACGGGAAGCCCGGCGGCGGTTTGGGTGCGTCGGTCGGCACCGGATCGGCGGCGAACGCGGGCGTGGCGGACACCAGCAGGGCGAAGAAGAGAGCGCGCATGGCAGGCACCGGGAAAGGAGAGTAACCCGTGCGGCACTGTACCAAGTCGGGAGGGAAAACGGAACCGCCGCGACGACCTGGGGGTGTTCGTCGCGGGGGCGAGTGGCGGTCGGTGGTGAAGCCGACCGCCACGTCTTGCTCGTCATCGAGAGTCGCGAGTCGTGGAACCGGTATCGGTCCCGTGCGTCCTTCGACAGGGATACGCCCCGAAGGTTCCCACGGATTCCTGGGATTTCGGCAGTTCTACTTCGGTCGGAAAATCGCTCGTCGTGCCGCGCCGCCGGAGCGCCCGAAGGGTCGGCAACGTGACGGCGATTCCGACGCCGCCGACGGAGAACCCGACGGCCACGCGGCGCGACTTGCCGCGCCCCTGTGACCGGGGCGGCCCGCGCGGATAGAACAACCTCGCACCCCACCACCGCGCGTTCCGCCATGACGACCGTGGATCACGACGAACGACTCGCCGACCTGCTCGCCGGCCTGGGCGAGCAACTGCAGCGCACCGGCACCGCCGACGTGGCCGCCGCCGCCCGCGCGCACCCGGAACTGGCCGGCGAACTCCGCGAACTGTGGGCGGTGGCGCAGTTCGCCGACATGGCGCGGCGGCCGCCCTCGGCCTCCGCCGACGCGCGGACCCTGCCGAACGCCACCCGCCCGACCACCGAGGACGCGGCCACCCTGCCCCGCGAGTTCGGCGATTTCGAGCTGCTGTCCGAACTCGGCCGGGGCGGGATGGGGGTGGTGTACAAGGCGCGGCAGAAGTCGCTCGGCCGGACGGTGGCGCTGAAGATGGTGCGGGAAGCCCACCTGGCCAGCGACGACGACCGCGCCCGCTTCCGCGCCGAGGCCGAGGCCGCCGCCCGCCTGCACCACCCGAACATCGTCACCATCCACGAGGTCGGCACGCACGACGGGCAGGCGTACATCTGCATGGAGTGCGTGGACGGGGAGACGCTGGCCGAACTGGTGGTGGCGGCCGGGCCGCTGCCCCCCCGCGAGGCGGCGCGGCTGGTGGCGGTGGTCGCCCGCGGGGTGCAGAACGCCCACGAGAACGGCGTGCTGCACCGGGACCTGAAGCCGTCCAACGTGCTGCTGACGGCCGCCACCGGCGACCGCTCCGGGGACGGCCCGCCGCTCGGCGCGACGCCCAAGATCAGCGACTTCGGCCTCGCCAAGCGGATCGACCGCACCGAATCCCTCACCCGCACCGGGGCGGTGGTCGGCACCCCCAGCTACATGCCGCCGGAGCAAGCCACCGGGCGGAAGGACTTGACCGCGACGGCCGACGTGTACGCCCTCGGCGCGATCCTGTACGAGTTGCTCACCGGCCGCCCGCCGTTCCGCGCGTCGAACCCGGTGGACACCCTGCTGATGGTGCTGGAGCAGGAGCCGGTGCCCCCGCGCCAGTTAAACCCGTCGGTGGACCGCGACCTGGAACTGATCTGCCTGAAGTGCCTGCAAAAGCCGTCCGAGTTGCGGTACCGGTCGGCGGCGGCGCTGGCCGGTGACCTGGAAGCGTTCCTGGCCGGCGAGCCGGTGAGCGTGCAGCCGGGCAGCCTCGGCTCGTTCGTCGCCCGGCTGCTCCGCGAGACGCACCACGCGCCGGTGCTGGAGAACTGGGGCCTGCTGTGGATGTGGCACGCGCTGGTGCTGTTCGTCCTGTGTACCACCACGCAGGTGATGGCGTGGGCGGGGATCGAGACGCACCTGGCGTACCTGGGCGTGTGGGGCAGTGGGCTGATGACGTGGGGGGCCATCGGGTGGCGGCTGCGGCGGCGGGACGGGCCGGTGATGTTCGTCGAGCGGCAGATCGCCCACGCCTGGGCCGGCGGTGCCACGGCCAGCATCGGCCTGTTCGTCATCGAGGTGCTGCAAGGGCTGCCGTCCCTGACCCTGTCACCGGTGCTACCGGTGGTCGCCGGTATGGTGTTCCTGTTCAAGGCCGGCACCCTGTCCGGGCACTTCTACGTGTGGGTGGCGGCGTACTACGCGACGGCGGTGGTGATGGCGGTGCTGCCGGTCGTCGGCCATCTGGTGTTCGGCGTGGTGTCGGCGCTGTCGTTCTTCGTGCCGGGGCTGAAGTACTACCGCCAGCGGAAGCGGGGCGAAGTGTCCGCCCGCGGGGTGCCGCTACATTTCGCGGATTCCCCGACTCCCCACCCCCCTCCGGGTCGATAGAAAATCTTCCGCCTTAGTTATTCTCGCCGACCCCGGAGCGAGTCGGTATGCCGATCACGTTTCCTTGCGACTGCGGGAAGCAACTGAAGGTGGGCGACGAGTACGCCGGCAAGCGGGCCAAGTGCCCGGCTTGCGGCGGCGTGTTGACCGTCCCCGCCGGACAGTTCGACCCGATCGAGGAGCCGCCGCTCAAGACCGCCCCGGCTCGGTGGGTCGCCGAGGAAGAAGACGAGGACGACCGCCCGCGCAGGCCGGCTCGCGCCCGCGGCGGGAAGAAGACGAAGACGACGAGGAGGACGAACGCCCCCGGAAACGGCGACGCGACGAGGAGGACGAGGACCGTCCGTTCCGGAAGAAACGGCTGACCGACGACGGGTCGGCCGGCGAGCGGCGGCAGAAGTCGGACGAGATCGAGCAAAAGCCGCGGAATCTGGAAGGCAAGGTCTCCAACGGCGGCGTAGTCGGTGGCATCGTGGCGATGGTCATCGCCGTGGTGGGGTTCGTGGTCGGCATATTCGCGATGGATCGCATCTTCTTCTACCCGCCGGTGCTGTTCATCGTCGGGCTGATCGGGTTCATCAAGGGGCTGGTGTCGTCCGGCGAGGAATGAGCCACCCGTGGAAGCCTCGTCTCGCTGGTGAAAGGTCTGCTAGGATATCAGGACAACTGACCGACCGAGGCCGGACCATGCCGGGCGAATTCCGATGCGAGTGCGGCGGCCGCGTGTTGGTCCCGGACGGCGACCTGGACCGCCTGACGTGCAACCGCTGCGGGCTGGATTACGCCGTCAGTTCCGCCCGCCCCGACGTGCTGTGGCGGGACGACCCGACGGCGGCGCTGGCGCTGTCGTCCACCGACGGGGCGACGACGAAACCGCCCCCGCGACCGGCCGGCGAGCCGGTGTGGGCCCCGCCGACGGTGACCATGCAGTTCTACGAACGGTTGGCCAACACCTCCGGCCGACCCAGCCGGCGGCGGCGACGGAAGCGCATCCGGCAGGCGCTCTCCGGCGGGGGATTACTGGCGGTGGCGGCGGTGGTGTACCACTTCCAACTCGACGCCGGGTTGCTCCACCTCGGCTCGCTCATTCCCGCCGGGGCCGCCCTGGTCCTGCTCATCCAGGCGATGCTCGGCAACGACCGCTGACGGGACCCGCCGCGCCGGCGGAGCGGCTTCGGGCGGGCCGGGGCTGACAACCGGCCCGCCGGCGTGGTATCCTGGTGGGGACTCATTTCCGGAGGACGCACAGATGGCCGGACCCGCCCTATTACCGGAACCCGACACCGACACCGACTCCCGCACCGAACGGCAGCCGCCCTACGCCGTCGTCCTCCACAACGACGACTGGAACGGCGTCGATTTCGTGGTGACGGTGCTGCGGAAGGTGTTCGGCTACGAAGTCGAGCGGTGCGTCGAACTGATGACCGAGGCGCACGAGGAAGGCCGCGCGGTGGTGTGGGTGGGCGCGATGGAGGTGGCCGAGCTAAAAGCCGACCAGATTCACAGTTGTGGGGCCGATCCCCGCGCCAAGAACGCCCAGCCGCTCCAGGCCACCGTCGAACCGACGGCGTGACGGGCCGTTATGCTCGACAAGGACTTACGGCGGATGGGTTGGTACGAAATCGGCTCAACTGGGAAGAGATCACTCGAGAGTGTCGGATAATCGGACTTTTCTGCCCAAAAGACGGAATTTCCGACACAATATTCCTTGTTCCGCTGTTACCAAACGGTATAATCATGATGTCCCGTCGTGTGGCGAAACCGGTGAATGGGCGACACTGGTTGAGTCTACGGCGGGACTTTTTTTACGTTCATAGGTTCGTTTAAACTCACCTCATCCAGCCATCACCCCATCGCGTGGGACCACCCCGTCGGCTCCAGAGCAGTTCGCACACCATCCGCTTCCAACCACAACCCACCTTCCACGCACTCGCCGATCTCGAACACCGGCACCGGTGACGCGCGACGCAACTTCGACGCATCGGCCTCGGACACCGCGAAGATCAGTTCGAAATCCTCGCCGTCGCCGAGCGCGTGAGCGAGTGGCGTTTTCCCCGTGGTTTTGGCCAGTACGACCGCGTCCGGGTGAATCGGGATCTGCTCCGCGATCAGCACCGCCCCGCAGCCGGACTCTTCCAGGATGTGCGCCAAGTCCTTCGACAACCCGTCGCTGATGTCGATCATCGCGTGCAGTTCGACGACCCCCGCGAGCGCGTCGGCCTCGCGCAGCCGGGGCACCGGCGACAGGTGTCGGCCGAGGATGCTGCCGCCGCACGGCCCGGTCACGAAGAGCCGATCCCCCGGCTTCGCCCCGGCTCGCGTGACCGGCTTCCGGCCCGGTTTCATCGTGCCCAGTACCGTGACGGTCACCACCAGCCCGCCGGCCCAACTGTTCGTATCGCCGCCGACGATCGGGCAGCCGAAGGCGTCGGCCACCTCGCGGAGGCCGAGGTGGAGGGCGTGCGGGAGGCCGTCGCCGTCCGGTCCCGACTCGCCGGCGGGCGGGAACACCACGCCGACCACCGCCGCCAGTGGCGTCCCGGCCATCGCCGCGATGTCGGACAGGTTCACCGCCATCGCCTTCCGCCCGACCGCGCGGTAGCCGCACTCGGCGAGATGGAAATCGACGCCCTCGGTCAACACATCGGTCGTCACCAGCAGCGGGCTGGCCGGCGAATCGATCACGGCGCAGTCGTCGCCGGGGCCGACCGGCACCCCGAGGGCGGCCGGCGTGACCGAGCGAATCCAGCGGATGAAGTCGAACTCACCGGTCACTTCGCCAGCCCGTCGGGGCGGGGAATCAGGAACACCGGCACGCCGCCGGCTCTCACCGCTTTGGCCAGGGCGAAGTAGCCGTCGAACGGCATCTCGACCGACCGCAGCACGGCCTTCGCGGGGGCCTTCGCGTCCGCCAGCAGCCACCACACCTCCCCCCCGGTCGGGTACACGGGCGCTGTGCCGGAGACGGCTTTCAGGTACGCCGTCACCGCCCGCGCCTCGGTGTCCACGATGAACCCGGCGTCCCCGGTGGAGACGGTCAGGAGAGTGTCGGCTGGCCACCCGACGGCGACGGGTGACACCGCCCCGGCGGGCAAGGGGGTGTGGAATTCCACCTGTCCGGCCACCGGGCGGACGGCGGCCACGCCGAACGTCCCGCCGGGCAGCCGGTACGCGACCGCCGCGCGATCCGGACCCGCGCCCGTACCGATGGCGAGCGGGACCGCCGTCGGGTCCGGAAGCGTGGCCGACTGGCCCACGGTCGCGCCACTGGCGTTGACCGCCCACACTTTGCCGTCGAGCGCGACCGCGACCTCGGCCCCGCCGTTGATGGCGCAGGCTTTGGCGGCCGGTTTGCCGGTCGCCGTCGGCGGCCGTTTCGGGGGCGTGCCGGTGACTGCCCGCTTTCGACTGCCCAGGTCCCACACGTCCACCGCGCCCGCCTGATCGACCACGAACAGCTTGCGGTTCGCCCCCACCGCCAGCGCGGCGATCGGGCCGACCCGGTTGGCGATCCCGGCGAAGGCGTCCTCCTGGTCGAGGACGACCGTGTTCGTGTCCAAGTCGAAGACGGTCATCTTGCCGGGGCCGCCGGCTTCCACCGCGACCAGCCCGCCGGCGTTGCCGACGGCGAACGCGCGAGGCCAGGTGAGTCCGCTGGAGTCGATCTCCAACTCGCGGCCCTTCACGCCGGTGGCAAGGCTGTACTGGCGGAGGGTGTCCTTGGCCCCGACCCCCTGGAACCCGAGCTGCGTGTTGAAGGCCACGACCAACGACTCTCCGGCGACGCGGACATCCCGCACCTTGTCGGCCGGTACGTCCAGCGTCGCGGTACGCTTCACTTTCCCCACGACCGCGATCTTGCCGGTCGGCGGGGGCGGCAGGGTCGTCGCGGCGGGCGGCGGTGGCGGGGGGTCGATTTTCGGCGGCGGCTCGGGCGGGACTGGGACCGGAACCGTCGGGTTCCCGTCATCCGGACCTGGCCCGCCGCCCTCCGGCTCCCCTTTCGGTTGCGACTCGCCCAACAGCGGGTCGGTGGTCGCCTTCGCTTCCTCGTCCTTCTTGCCCCCGCTCAGCAGCACCGCCGCCACCCCGCCGCCGAGGGCGAGCAAGAGGACGCCGACGCCGATGATGACGCCCCACGGGGGACCGGTCTTCTTCTTTTGAGAGCCGCGTTTGACGGGTCGGTTCTCCTCGGCGTCCGCCCCCTTCCGCCGCTTGCGGGGGCGGTCGGCCTCGTCGTCGTCCCGCCGCTTCTTCTTGGTTACCACCGGCGGCGGCTCGTCGAACGCGAACGGGGTGGCGACCGGTTCCTCCACCAGCAGGGCCGCCGCGTCGAGCGCCGCGCCGGACGGCGACACCTCTTCCAACTGCAAGTCGTCCAGCGGGAGTGGGTCATCCGCCGTGCCGGCCGGGGGGATCGGCTTCGGCACGAACACCTTCGCGGCGTCGAAGGGCGATTTGGGAATGGGGGTGGCGGTATCGACGGGGACGCGGAACTTCTCCCGACACCCGGCACAGCGCACCGACTTCCCGGCCATCGACTCCGGCCCGCGCAGTTTCGCCCGGCACTTCGGGCATTGAACGGTGATAGTCATGAACGACCCCACGGACAGTGACTTGAGGAGAGACGGCGGCAGCGAGGGGCATTTTTCTTGAATCTACCCGACCCGTCGGCGGGAGGCAACGGGCTGTCACCCGCCAATTGCCGTGGGCGACTGTCACTCTGGGAGAATAGCGCGGTTTCGGTCCCTTGCCCCGATTATTCGCGGGCAAACGATTCCGGAAACCCTGCGGATGGCGCGGGCAAACCGCCGAAATAAGGCAAAGGCCTCAGAACCGCGACTGACGCCGGAGCGAACCGGCCGTTCCGACTCCGGGAGGGACGTTGGCATGTACCGAATGTGGATCGTGGCAATACTGGTGACGGTGGCGAGCGGCGCACGGGGCGACGGCATCGACTGGCGACCCGCGTCGCCGTCTCCGATTCCCGCCCCCCCGCCCGCGCCGGTCGTGGTGCCGGCCGCCGCGCCGCCGGACACGACGCACTGGACGCCGGCCGCGCCGCCGACGACCCCGCCGCCGACGACCCCGCCGCGTCCGACTCCACCACCGCCAGCGAAGACGGTCGTGGACGCGCCGGAGTTTCACCCCATCGCTGCGGCCCCGCTGCCCGCGCCAGCCTTGCCGGCGCTGCCTCCCGTGACGGTCTCGGCGGCCGCCCTACCGCCCACGGCCGACCCGTCGCGCCAAATCCTGCCGACGCACCTGCCGACGCTCGCCATCCCCGCGATGCCGACCGCCGCCGACAATCCGGCCGGGCAGCCGTCGGAGCCACTGCCGCAGCCGCGGCCGGTGCCCGACCCCGTCCCTCCGGCGGTGCCAGTCGTGCAGCCGCCGTCGCCGTGGACGGT
>JBBRUO010000189.1:0-9770 GCA_038247725.1 Gemmatales bacterium | reverse complement strand
GTGGAAGCGTGGGAGGACGGCACCAAGGCCCCCGCCGGGGCCGCCCTGCGGTTGCTGGCCGACATCCGCGCCCGCCCGGACTACTGGCGGGACCAACTGCACGCCGCCACCGGAGACGCCCCATGATTCGCCCCACGGCCCTGGCCGCCCTGCTGCTGGCCGTCGCCGCGCACGGCCAACCACCGCGGCCGCTCATCCCGTCGAACGAGAAGTTGCCGCCGCCGAAGTTGGAGCCGGTGGCGGAGGCCAAGCTGCTCATGGAGGGGCTGGCGAAGCCGAACTTCGACGCCCTGGGCAAGCTGCTGACGGACAAGCCGGCCGACGCCGACGGGTGGACGTTCGCGCGGGGGCAGGCGCTGCTGCTGGCCGAGTCCGGGAACCTGCTGATGATGCGGCCGCCCAAGGCGCGGGCCGCGCAAGACGCCTGGCTGCTCAAGGCCGCCGAGTTGCGGACCGCCGCCACCACGCTGGCCACCGCCGCCGGGCGGAAGGAGTACCCGGCCGCCCGCGCCGCCCTGGCGGCGGTGGCCAACGCCTGCAACCGCTGCCACGAGACGTTCCGCGTCCCCACCCGCGTCACCCCGTTCGACGCCGACTGACCCGCCTTGTGTTGTTCCGCCGACCCGTGATACGGTTCCCTTCCGCCTCCTTAACCGGGCTTTGCCGCGAGACCTCCGCCGTGACCACCGCCACCCTCCCCGTGCCCCGCCACCGCGTCGTCCCGCTGTACCTCGGGGTGCTGATCGGCTTCCACCTGCTGCTGCCGCTCGCCTTCTTCGACCCGTTCTTCACCTGGTGGTTCCCGGCCTATCTGCTGATCGGCAACTTCATCTTCGGCAGCCTCGGCATCAACCTCGGCTACCACCGGCTGCTTACGCACCGGTCGGTCGAGTTCCCCAAGTGGCTGGAGCGAATGTTCGTCCGGTTCGGCGTGTGCAGCCTGGAAACGCCGCCGTTCCGGTGGGTGTGCGTCCACCGCATGCACCACCAGAAGAGCGACGCGGACGGCGACCCGCACAGTCCGGTCGGCCACTTCTTCTGGGGCCACATGGGGTGGATTTACAGCGAAGACCCGCGGATGAAGTCGATGTTCACTTACGAGAAGTACATCCCGGACTTGCTGATGGACCCGTGGCTGCGGAACTTACACAAGCGGAACCGCTGGTTCCGGACGTATCTGGCGCACGTCGGCCTGCTGCTGGCCGCCGCCGCCGGCATCGGCTACCTCGTCGGCGGGGTGAACGGGCTGATCGCCGGCACGGCGCAGATGTTCGCGTGGGGGATCGTCGCCCGGACGGTGTACGTGTGGCACATCACCTGGCTGGTGAACTCGGCGTCGCACCGGTGGGGGTATCAGAATTACGACACGAAGGACCACAGCCGGAACACGTGGTGGGTGGCCGCGCTCACCAACGGGGAAGGGTGGCACAACAATCACCACGCCGCCCCCCGCAGCGCCGCCCACGGGCATCGCTGGTGGGAGATCGACCTGACATACACCTTCATCCGCGTGCTGGCGGTGGTGGGATTGGCCAAGAACGTGGTGCCGATTCAGGTGCCGAAGCAGCGGCAGATGGAAGCAGCGACGGAAAGCGCGGCCGCGTGAACTGTCGTCGCCGACGGGAGCGTGCGACCGGCGGCGAAGCCAACGGCGGCGACCCACGAGAACGCCAATCAGCCCGCCTGCCGCGACGCAGGCGACAATGGTTGACGCGAAGAAATGTCCGTGTTCGGCTTTTCCGGGGTATGAGTCGGTCACGAGCCGCATGATGGGGTCAGACAAAACGGCACCCGTCCCGCACCCGGCTAACAATCCGCCAACCACCGAGCCGAAGCAGGCCGCGAATCGGGACTGCCGCTGCATGACTTCTCACCCCACCTTCAGCGGCAGGCGGCTGTTCGCGCCCGCTTTCCGGACGTGACGGACCAACTCGTCGATTCCGGACCAGAGACGGGCGACCGGGTACGAGCCGAGGTACGGCACCCGCTCCGACACCGCATCATCGGCCGTCAACACGAACACCGGAGTCCCCGCCATTAGCGCCGCGCCGACGAGGAACGGTAGCGTCTCGGACGCGGCGAATGCGGGGGTTAGCAGCACGACGAAGGCGGAACAGTCCCGCAACTCGTCCCGGACTCGTGTCGCCGACGGGTCGAGCGGTTTCGGCTCGGACAAAGACACGGAAAACGCCGACAGACCGGCCGCGCCGAACCGGTCCATCACGGCCGTGGCCAGCGCGTTATCCGACGGGTCGTGCGCGAGGAACACGTCGAAGGGTTGTCGTTTTGCCTTGCTCATCCGCTGCCTCCCGATAAGCGGGCGGACAACTCCGCGAGGTAACGGTCGAAGTCGTTCAATCCGTACGCTTTCCGCTTGGCGAGGATCGCGGGAATCTTGTCCGCCTTCACATGATAGCAGATCGGGACGATCCGTTTGTCCGCTTCCCAGGCCGCGCCGATTTCGAGCAGGACCCACGGTCGATTCACCGAGATCGGCGTGAGGAGAACCAGCAACTCATCCGCCCGCTTGATCTCGGCGCGGAGGCGATCCGGAATGTCGTCGCCGCCTTCGATGTCGCGGTCGTCCCGAAACGAGAGCGCACCCGCGCCGTCGATTTTCTCACACAAGACCGTGGCGACCCACTTGTCCGGCGTGGCGTGACTGACGAACACCCGGTACGTTGCCGGTGGCTCGGCGACCGGTTTCGCGGGGCGTTTCGCCATGAAATGCGCGAGCCTTCAAGGATGACCGAACGCCCCTCACCCCACCCTGACCGCCGTCGGCAGGGCCACTCGGCCGTTGGTCGCCGGGACGCCCAGGCCGCGGTAGAGGCGGTCGATCCGCTCGCGGGTCAGGCCGAGCACCTTGTCGAACCGGCTCAGCTTCATCCCCTCGATGCTCACGTCCTTGCTGGCCATGTGCTCCAGCATGGAAATGTCTTGCCGCACCTCGCGGTCGATCTCCCGGCGGAACAGGTACTTGGCCAGCCGCAGCCCGCCCGCCGGCCCCGGATACCGGCTCTTGGCGTACACGAAGCTGGTGACGGCCGTCGTCTCGGCGTCGATCGGCCAGAAGAACATGTACAGCCGCCAGCGGATGCGGGCCTCGCGGTCGCCCGACGGGGACGTCCACCAGTGGTCGTACACGCTGTACACCGGCGAGAAGTGCGTCGTCCAGTCGTCGTGGAAGGTGTCCCCGCGGCGGATGCCCAGTAACCAGGCGAACGGCTTGAACAGCCGCTTGGTGGGGCCGCTGTTGATGACCCGCACGGTGGTGTCGGTGGTCTCGAACTTCACCTTCACCTCGTGCATCCGCTCCAGGTCGTACCCGAAGGTGTCGTGGACGGTGCCGCTGTGTTCGATCTCGGTGAAGTTGTCCACCGTCAATTCGAGCGGGGCCGGGACGACGTGCTGGAAGTTGCCCAGGTGGTAAAACTGGTCCTTGTTGATCTCCGGGAACGTCGCCCGGCTGCCCTGCGCTTTGATCCAGACGTACCCGTGCTGCTCGCGGGTGTCGAAGGCGTCGGTGCAGGCGGACAACTTCGGCGTACTCGGACTCTCCCCGTTCCCGCACGGGTCGAACGTCCACCCGTGGTACTTGCACTCGATGCGGTCGCCGATCACCCGCCCGTAGCTGAGTTTCATGCGGCGGTGCGGGCACACGTCGTCCACGGCGGCGACCAGCCCGGCGGCGGTGCGGTACAAACAGACGAGGCGGCCCGCCAGCCGGATGCCGGCGGTGCGCCGCTTCTTCAGCTTGTGGCTCGGGTACACCGGGTGCCAGTGGTCCAGCTCGCCCATTTCGCTGCGTCCTTCGATGAAACGGACCATCGGCTAACGTACCCCGAACCCCCCGGAAGGGGAAGACGGGCGGCCAACGGTTTCCGAGGCGCTACTAACAGTATCGACCGAACCGGCGGGCCGGGTGCGGGAAATCCGCCCCACCCGTCACGCTGCCGCGATTTTCCCCGACACACCGGCCGCGCGGGTGAAATTGGTTGAGAGCGAAAATACGTGCCGGGTCGTTGGCTCGGTGTCGGCCTTCTCCGAATCTTCATCGATTCCACTTCTCGTTCTCACCACACCCCGCGATCCGGCTCTACGATTCGAATTGTGGGTCGGGATGCTCGTCATCGCGGCCCACTTCCGTTTGTGCCGACCGCCTCGCTACCCACTGCTCCCGGAGACTCTCTGTGTCTGCGCTCAAAGTCGGCACGCCCCGTCGCACCGCGTTCACGCTGATCGAACTGCTGGTGGTGATCGCCATCATCGCCATCCTGATCGGCCTGCTGCTTCCCGCCGTGCAGAAGGTGCGCGAAGCCGCCGCCCGGATGACCTGCACGAACAACCTGAAGCAGATCGGCCTCGCCCTTCACAACTACGAGAGCTCCACCGGGTTCCTCCCGCACCCCGGCCAGTGTGACAGCACCGGCACGACGACGACGACGTACATGACGCAGTCCACCGCGACCCTGCTCCTGCCGTACATCGAGCAGGACAACGTGTTCCGGCTGATGGATCAGACGGTTCGCTACCCGAACGCCGCCACCCCCGCCCTGCCGGCCGGCGTCGTCCTGCACCCGCGGCACCAGGGGGCGGCGTACAACGACCCGAACTTCCCGAACACCATCTTGGCGGCCAAGACCAAGATCAAGACCTACGTCTGCCCGAGCACCCCGGTCGCCCCGGAGCGGAGCGACCCCCTCGGGTTCGGCGCGTGGGACTACATGTTCATCGCCACCTCGGACATTGAAGACGGGTTCACCGCCGGCGCGGACAGCCCGGTCGGCACCCGCCCGTTCGCCAGCGCCCGCCGCGCCCAACAGGCCCAGCAGGGGATGCTCACCTGCGACGGCACCCGCACCATCATTCAGGTGAGCGACGGCAGCAGCAATACCGCCCTGTGCATCGAGGACGCCGGCCGCGCCCACCCGACGGCCGGCACCTACGCCAGCCTGAGCAGCCGCCCGTCGGTGTTCGACGACGGCGTGGCGTGGAGCGGGGGCACCAGCGGCGGCCGCCGCATGTACGCCTGGGCCGACCCCGACTCGGTGACCAACGGCCTGTCCGGCCCGAGCAACTCGCTCGGCAACCGCCTCGCCGCCATCAACCAGAACAAGACCCCGACCGGCGGCCCGGCCGACTGTCGCTGGGCGACGAACAACTGCGGCCCGAACGACGAGCCGTTCAGCTTCCACACTGGTGGCGTCAACTGCGTGATGGGTGACGGCAGCGTCCGCTTCATCCGCGACAGCATTACCGGCGTGACGCTGAAGTGGTTGGCGGCCGGGTCTGACGGCCAAGTGTACAGCATCGACTAATCGGTCGCCCCCGCGCGACCTTTCCGGAAGCCGGCGACACCCCGTCGCCGGCTTCCGCCTTTTTCCCACCCGAACTGGAGCTGTCGAATGACCGCGATTCGTACCGTGTTGCTCGTGACGCTGGCGGCCGCCGTGGGCGGTTGCGGGGGCTACGCCTCCACCACACCCGGCGAGTCGGTCGATGTGACCGGCCAGGTGACCGGCCCGGACGGCAAGCCCGTCTCCGGCTTTCAGGTCGTCCTGCAACCGACGGGCGGGGCGGGGCAAGAAGTCTTCTTCCCGCTCAAGGCGGACGGCGGGTTCGCCGGGAAAGTGGTGGCCGGCACGTACACGTACTACCTGAAGCCGGGGAAAGGGGCGGCGACCGAACAGGCGCTGTTCAAGATGCCGCCCGCCGTCCGCGCCGGTTCCATGGAGCGGCAGATCGAAGTGAAGGGCGGCGGCGAGCCGCTGGTGCTGAAATTCTAAGCGTCCGGGAACTGATCCGGGCTGACCCCCAGTGACACGATGCTGCACCCCGCGACCGGGTTCAGGCCCAGGTCGCGGGCGGTATCGAACACCGCCACCGACTCGGTACCGGGGTTGAACCACACTTCGTCGCTCGGCTTCGTGGCCACGTCCGGCAGCACCGTCAGCCCCCGCGCGGGGACGAGGTACATGCTGACGCGGTCCAGCTTCTCGACCGGCAACCCCGCCACCGTCGGCGACACTTTCAGCCCTTCGATCTCCTTCTCCTTCGGATGAACCGGGTACACCGTCCAGCCGGCGGCGAGGTACGCGCGGACGCACTTGTTACCGAACTTGCGGCGGTCGGTACTGGCACCGATGACGGCGATGGTGGGCATGGCGAGAGTCGAGAAAGTGAGAGAGCGTGACCGACCGGGGACCGGCGGTACGGACGAGGGGAGAGACGGCCGGGCGGGTCAGGAGGCGCGGCCGGCGTCGGTGGCACCCGGCGGCTTCTGGCCGTGGATCGCCTCGTACACCTCTTCGCGGTGGACCGGCACGTCTTTCGGCGCGACGATGCCCAACCGCACCTTGTCACCGCGGATCTCGACCACGGTAATGACGATGTCGTTGTTGATGACGATCGTCTCGTTTTTTTTCCTGGACAGAACGAGCATGGGTATTTATCCTTCGAACGATAATCCCGGTGTGAATCGGGGTCGCTCTCCCGGTGCGGTGTTCTCTGCCCGCCGGTGAACCACTCACCGGCTCCTTCCCGTCTCGGTGACGCTCCGGTGTCACGAGTAGGAAGACACGAATTATTCTGCGCGGCACGACAGTCTCACAACTTTAAATGTAAAGGTGGATAAGCTGCGCCGTCAACCCCCGCGCACTCAGGGGACGCCAAGTTCCGCCCCCTCCGCCCGCGCATTCGGCACACTTCCCGGTCGAATGCCGCGTTTTCCGCGCGGTTTCGCAGGAGTTTTTCGGCCCCGCCCGCCGAGCGGTTCCCTTCAAGAGTTCCGTGTGAAATCCGGTCATTCCCCTTCCGCCGGCGGATAGACACCTGGAAATTGGCACCACCCCTGTCCGCCGGCCGGAGCCGCCGGCCGTTTTCGTCGGGCGAACGTGTGTGGCCGCCGGCCGCGGGCGGTATAGAAAGTGTTGTCCGAACCAATCCCCGCAGGACAGCCTTCCATGCTCGTCGTCATGCGCTCCGACGCCACCCCGGCCCAAATTCAACGGGTGGTCGAAGCGGTGGCCGCGCTCGGCCTCACCCCGCACCCGCTCCCCGGCAGCACCCGCACGGCCATCGGTATGACCGGGAACACGGCGGCCGTCGAGCGGTCCCAATTCGAAGTGCTGCCCGGCGTCGAGGAGGCGATCCGCGTCACCAAGGCGTACAAGTTGGCCAGCCGGGAGATGAAGAAGGACGACACTACCGTCCGCACCCCGTTCGGCGGCGTCGGGCCGGGCACCTTCACCGTCGTCGCCGGGCCGTGTTCGGTGGAGTCCGAGTCGATCCTGATGGCGACGGCCGAACACTTGCTCTCGAAGGGCGTGAAACTGCTCCGCGCCGGCGCGTTCAAGCCCCGCACCAGCCCGTACAGCTTCCAGGGGCTGGGCGTCGAGGGGTTGAAACTGCTGGCCAAGACGCGGGAGCAGACCGGCATTGGCATCGTCACCGAACTGATGGACACGGAGAACGCCTCGGTGGTCGAGGAGTACTCCGACGTCATCCAGATCGGCACGCGGAACATGCAGAACTTCGCCCTGCTGAAGCGGGTCGGGCTGTGCCGCAAGCCGGTGCTGCTGAAGCGGGGGATGAGTGCGACGCTGGAGGAGTGGCTGATGGCCGCCGAGTACGTGTTGGCCGGCGGCAACTACGACGTGATCTTGTGCGAGCGGGGCGTGCGGACGTTCTCCGACCACTCGCGGAACACCCTGGACCTGTCCGTCGTGCCGGTGGCGAAGGCGCTGTCGCACCTGCCGGTGGTGGTGGACCCCAGCCACGGCACCGGCAAGCGGGCCTACGTCCCGGCGATGACCTACGCGGCGATGGCCGCCGGCGCGGACGGGGTGATGATCGAGGCCCACCCGGACCCGGACAACGCGGCGTCCGACGGCGCGCAGACCATCGACTTCCCGACCCTCGACGCCGTCCTGGCGAAACTGACGGCGATGGCCCCGCTGTTCGACCGCACGATGGGGGGTTAGACGACGGCCGGAAAACGATCATCCCCCGCGCGAGCCGAGTGCCGCGCGGGGGATGATCGTTTCCACTGCCGACGTTGCCGTTACGCCGCCCCGACGGGTGACGGGGGTCAGCCCGCCGGCGGCGAACAGAGCCAACAGGTCGGGGTGCTGGAACACGGCGACCATCTCGGCGGCGAATTCGGCGTCCGTCGCGCACACCTGGATGCCGTACCCGCCAGGCACCGGGTGGAACGGGTTCGATTCCAACAGGCAGGAGTCGAGCGGGTGGGGCGGAACCGGCACCGCCGACGCCGGACCCGGCGCGAGATCGGCCTCGGTGGGCACCGCGTACCCGAACGCCGTGAACACGTCGATCGGCAGCCGGGTCATCACCCGCCGCAGGTGGTCGGGGGTGTACTCACCCCGCCACTTGTCGCTACCGCCGCGGAAGAAGTGCGTCGGCCGGTTCGTCGGCAGGTTGTGGTTCAGGTAGGTGTCGAACAGCGCCTCCGCTTCGGCCTCCGACACCGGCAGGCCGAGCCAGTCGGCCATCCGCCGCAACTCGTCGATCCGCCGTCCGGCCATGTCCTCGTACCGCACCACGCACACGCGGTCGCGGTTGGCGATCAGGTGGGCGGTCCAGTCCGCCAGTTGCTCGGCCGCCCGGTCGAGGAAGCGGGGGTGGTCGAACATCACCCGCGACGGGCGGGCGATCTTGTTCGCCTGGGACAGCAGCGTTTCCAGCGGGTGCCGCACCACCGCCACGCACGGGGCCGCCGCCGCCGCGAGGTGGTCCACCGCCGCGCGGGTCGGCCGCGAGTGCGTGGTGAATCGCCGAAAGGCGAGGTGCCGCTGACTGGGCACGTAGAAGGCAACCCCGGCCCGCTCCGGCCCCCGCTCGACCGTCACCATCATGGTGCCGAACTCGTGCGGGATGAAATCGATGTGCGTCGGGTGCAGCGGCGCGACGGCGGCGCGGAGGCGGGCGACCGTGCTGTGGAAGAAAGACTCGGCCAGCCCCGCCCGCATCTCCCACGGCGTCGGCACCGGGAGCGGGCGGCGGGCGAACAACCCCGCCATCAGATTTTGCGTCAGCACGTTGCCCGATCCCGGAAAGCCGAACACCGCGTAGCGGTTCGGGCAGTCGGCCGGCGTCACCTGTTCGTCGAGTGACACCGGGTGACGCAGCGACGCCCGGCCGGTCGTCCGCCGCACCCAGTCGGCGGCCCGTGCGAACGGATCGTCGGCCGCCGTCGCGTCCAGGCCGCAGTCGATCCGGCCGGCCACCAGCGTCAGCCCGCCAGGTGTCCGCCGGGCGCGTTCGACGAATTCGGCCGTCGAGAGGATGGGGATGCCGCGGACGTTCATCCAGTACGCGGCCCCGCACGGGTCGCCCTCGGCCCCCTCGCGGTCGTCCACGGCGAACTCGACCGTCAGCCCGGCGTGGGCACACAGGTCCGCGACGGTCAGCGTGTGGAACCCCAACCCGACGATGCCGATGGTGGGGACGCGAGTGGGAGTGGGAACGCTCATTGTTTGTTGGGGCGGGAGGGCGAATTCGACTGTTGAAGCCGCGATGGGGACGGGCTTGGCCGGGGGTTTCTCGCCGAAACCCACCAGGACGCCGCCGACCGGATGGGCCGCGCCGCCGTTCGAGATCTGTCGCATCGGTCGATACCCCGCCTCGGGACTCCGCCGGCGGTTCGGCCAGCGTTCGAGCCGCTTCAGTTTGTATCGACCGTACCGATTGGGCGGGCGAGCCGATTTCGGGAATGTTCGAGTACTCCCTGCGGGACGATTCGCGCC
>JBBRUO010000188.1:0-9774 GCA_038247725.1 Gemmatales bacterium | reverse complement strand
GGACGGGACGGTGAAGGTGTGGGACCTGGCCACCGGGCAGGAGATGCTCACCCTTTCGACGCCGCCGCCGTATGACTTCGCCATCAGCGCGGACGGCCGTCGGCGGCCCCGGCGGGGTGCGGGTGTGGGACTCCGCGCGGGGCCGCGCGGCGGAGGCCGCCGCGCGGTGAGCGGGCCGACCATCAGCCGTTGTCGTGGGACGCGGTCCCCCTCGCCATGCCACACCCCGCGGCGTGGGTGGTCTCCGCCATCGTTCCCGTCGCCGCGTCCAGGCAGACAGGACAGATGCCGTGCGTGAACTCGGCGTGGCTGTGGGCGCGGACGTAGGCCTCGAGTTGCTGCCAGTCGCTCCCGGCGTCCACCTTCCGACACCACGCGCACACCCGGATCAGCCCTCGCAGGGTCCGCACTTCGGCGAGGGCACGACCCAGGCTGGCTGACAACTCCGACTGTCGCTGCAGCGCCGCGAACAGCCGCCGCTGCCGACTGTGCAACCGGTATGAGAGGAGTACGCCGAGCACGTTGAGGATCGCCAACCATCCGACCTCCGTGGCGAATGCCTCGTGGTTCAGAATGGGGTTCAGCCACCCGATGACGGACAGGTGTGCGGCGGTTTGCAGGAGGGCGGCCAGTGTCTGGAACCGAAGCGAGAGCGGCATGATGCAGTACGTCATCATCACCGCGAGCGAGGCCGTCATGCGGAGTTCGAGGTGACCCGGCGGCCAGATCACCCCGACGGCCACGGGCAGGGCGGCGGTCGCGACGTTCCACACCGCCATCACGAGGGTGAAGCGGGCGGGACTGGGCGTCCCCCACAACAGGCCGAGGGCGACCGCGGAGAGGGCGAAGAGTGTCCAGCGGGCGACTCCGAGGGCGACCAACTCGGGGCCGCCGTGCGGGAACAGCGTGGAATCGAGGCCGGCCATGCCCACGGTGGCGACGGCCGCGACCACGATGATCCAGCGACCGAGGAGGCGGTCAGTCGGGACGTGACGGAGGCGGTATACGGCTTCCAGGTCGCGCGACGCGAACTCCCCGAACCACGTCACCCGGTCGTCCGCCCCTTCCCCGTCTTGTACGCCCATGACGCTCCCCATACAGGACGGGAGCGAATCGCGCCCGAACCCGAGGGTCACTCTTCTCAGGCTGTCGAAAGGTAGCACCCGCGTCGCTGTCGGTGAGCGATTCGCGTATACCGGGCGGTTGCAGGGCTCTTGCCCACTCTCGTGGCGGCAAGGATTTGCGACCGGGCTGGAGTGAGGTGTGCCGATTGTCGCGCCAGGGCCGGTGGTTGTTAACCGGCGGACTCGGCCCAGACCCGGTTATTGTCCGCCTTCTCCGCACTCGCTCGCGTCTGGTAGCACCGCGTTTCAGCGTGTATCGGCTTTGAACTGGAACGCCGGCTTGCCGGTGATGTCGGTACTGACGAAACTCGGGCACCAGTACCGTTCGACGTGTTCGACCACCTTGTCGGTCCCGGCGAAGTGACTCTTCGCCCCCGGCCGGTTCGGGTCGTACATGGTGTCGGTCATGTCGCGGACCAGGGCCACGGTCTTGCCCAGCCGCACCATCTGCCGGATGGCGAACGGGCGACCCAGCACGCACATGTTCAAATGCACCCCGCACAGGATCACGTTGTCGATCTTCCGCTCGGCCAGCAGGTTCCACGTCTCCTGCCCGTTGTCGGTGATGGCGTCCGGCGCGGCGATCTCGATGGCCGCGTTCTGCCGGGTCCACGCCTCGCGGATGACGCACTTCGTCTGGCAGTCGCACCCCATGTCCGAATCGTCGATCGGCAACACGCCCTCGCGTTTACCGTCGGGCCAGTTCCAACAGGTGCCCCAGCGGTCGGTGGTGGCCAGCGGCAGCGGCGTCTTGGCGAACGGGGCCGCGAGCGCCCGCTTCCGCTGCGGGGTGTCCTTGTAGAAGGCGGTGCAGGTGCTGGGCGCGTGGATGATGAACACTCCTTGCTTGCGCGCGGCCGTGAGCATCTCGTTCATCGGCCCGGCCAGTTCCCCGACGCGGGCGGACGCCGACTTGCACCAGTGGTCGTCCCACATGTCGCAGACGATGATGGCGGTGCGCTTCGGATCCCACGCGGCGGCCTTCTCGGTGGCGGCCACGGCCGGCCCGCCCGGCGGCGACACCCGCGACCGCAGCGTCAGTTTGAGCGCCGGGGCGTCCTCGGCGGCCGGGGCGAGGATCGACATGGCGGCACCCAGAATCAGGGCGAACGGGAGGAGACGAGTCATGCGAGATACTCCTGGGGAGGGGAAGAGAACGGCCCGTTTAGGGAGCGTGCGAAGTCCGTCAACCGAATTCGGTCTCAATCGTCCTTCCCGGTTCCCTTGCGAGCCGCCGGCAGGTACGCTTTCGTGAACGCCTTCACCCCCACGGCGAGGTCGGCGGCGAAAGCGTCGAGGTTCTTCCGCGAGCGGTGGTCGCCGCCGAGTTCCAGTTGAAGCGCGTCCAGGCCGGTGCCGGAGCTGCCGCCATAGGTCTTCGAGATGTACCCGCCGTTGAACCGCTTGTCCTCCTTCTCGTCGGAGTCGTTCGCCGGGAACACCGCGTACCCCTTCTTCGCCAGCACGCCGAGCACGCTGTCCGGCCCGGTGACGGCCTTCCGGCCGAATCGGTCCGCCAGACGGGCGACGGTTTTCAGGTCGTTCGTGCCGCGGAAGATGGTGTCCGCCTTCGCCGCCTGCCCGTGCAGGTCCAGCACAAGTCCCCGGCCCCACCCCTTCTGAATCTCGGCGCACGCCTCCCGCATCGCCGTGTGGTAGGCGACGTAGACCGGCTTCGTCAGGTCCGACTCGTACCCGCCCTCCGGCGGGCGGTTGGCGTCCACGAACGTCCGCCGGAACCGGGCGATCACCACATACGGCTCGCCGCCGAGTTCCGTCTTCAGGGCGGCGGCCAACTTCTCCGCCAGTTGGTCCGTGTTGGTGTCATTCACGGTGACGAACTTCTCGACGCCGACGCCCTTGCGCACGACCGCGCCGGGGATCGCCAGTCGCCCGCCGTGCGGCGCGGAGATGAGAACGGGCAGCGTCCCCTTCCGCACCGTCAACAACTGACCGAGGTCCGGTTTCTCTTGCGCGAACAATGGCAACGGCAGCAGGAGTACGGTCAACAGGACACGCATGGCGGGAGTCCGGAGGTGGAAGGACATGATTCTACCCGACGGACAGCCTCGTCCGCCAGAGTCGGAATTCCCGCGCGCGATCGTCGGCCGCGGCGTCGGCTTCGTCCACCGAGACCGAGGCGAAGCGGACCCCGTCGCCGGGCCGCAGTTGGCCGAGCAAATCGAGATCGGCGCGAATGACGTGAGCCACCTTCGGGTAGCCGCCGACCGTCTGCCCGTCCACGCCGAGGACGACGGGCAACCCGTCATTCGTCACCTGCACCGCGCCCGGCGCGACCGGTTCGGACGCCAACTCGCCGGGCCGTTTCGCGATCGGTTCGCCCAGCAGCCGCACCCCCATGCGGTTGCTGGCGGGAGCGACGGTGAAGGTGCGGTCGAAGAAGTCGCCGGCCGGGAACCAGTCGGACTGCGGGCCGGGCAGTACGCGAAGGGTGGTCGGCCCCCGGTTTCCCGACGGAATCGACAGCCCCCTCCCGACCCGCCCGGCACCCCATTCGCAGTTCAGAACTTCCCCCGGCTTCAACGGCTCCAGCGCCGAGCGAGACCCCAGCACGTCGGCCACCTCGAACCCACCCGCCACGCCGAGGTAGGCCCGACAAGCGGTCGGGGCGCCGCCGATCCGGAGCGTATTTCCGGGCGTCAATCGGAAGGTGGTGTTTGGCGACACGGCCCGGCCGTCCACCGTCACCTCGAAGGGTGCACCGAAGACGACCGCCACGGTGTCCACATCCGCGCGGAGCGTCGGCCCTTTCAGCGCGACTTCCACCGCCACGGCGGTCGGGCCATTTCCCAGAAGCAGGTTGCAGAGTCGGAACGCCCGGCGGTCCGCCGCACCGCCCAGCGGCACCCCGAGCGCGCGGGCACTGGGGCGGCCGAAGTCCACCGGCAGCGAGTGCAATCCGGGGTCGAGTATCGTGATTGGCATGGCCGCTCGGTCAGTCGTCGTCGAAACCGTCGTCGCGTACCGGTCGTCGCCGGCGGACGGGTCGTGCCTTCTTCGCGTTCGCCTTCACGTACAGAACACCGAGGATCATGCCCAGCACGACGAGCAACGCCAGCAACACCCCGCCGATGATGTACGTCACGCGGTTGGACGACTTCGGCGGAGTGACGGTCACGGGCACCGGCACGGAGATGTCCGGCGAGCCGGGCGTGGACGTATCAACTGGCGGCAGTGGGCGGTTGTCGCTCGCCACGGCCGACACCGCTTCGAGTTCGGGCAACTCCTCCTTGGGAGTGTTCGCCGGCTGCGCCGGCGGGACGCGCCCAGGGTTGAACGGTTGACCCGGCGTGCCGGGGTTCGGGTTGAACGGCGGGCCGGGCATCCCTGGCAGACCGGGCATCGCGGGACCGCCGAACGGCGGCGGATTCCGGTCGTTGGTACGGGCCACGCCGTTGCGGTACGTCAACCCGCACGCGCAGGTGGCGACCGCCGGCGGGATTGCCCCCCGGCCCAACTCCGTGTTGCACCGCCGGCAAGAATAGACGGTCTCCGGGATGCCTCCGAAGTCGCCCCGGCCGAGCGGGTCCGGGAAGTTCGGGAACGCCGGCGGCCGCGGGAAGTTCGGCATCCCCGGCGGCCGCGGCCCGAACTGTGCCGACACCGTCGGCACCAGTAGCACGACGGCCAGCAGCGCGAACACGCCGACCAGCCCGAGCCGAACCGTTGTGGGTGTGTGGGACTTCACGTTTTGGCCCCTACGTGAAACTGCGGCAGTGAATGAATGAAACGGCCAGTGTAACGGCGGTCCGAACCCGCGTCAAACGTCGCGGCGGAAACGGAACCCGCCGGCCCGGACGAGGCCGACCGCGACCGCTACAATTCCTCCTTCGCTTTCTTTCCCCCCGTCGAGTTCCCGCCCATGGCCGCCGACCCCTGGTTCCAGTCCCTGTTCGCCGACCGCATCGGCGGGGCCGCCTACGGCAAGGGCAGCGAGATCTACAAGTTCGAGAAGATCAAGCGGGCCAAGCGGAAGGCGCTGGCCGACTTCCCCGACCGCCAGTTGCTCGACTTCGGCATCGGCGAGAACGACGACATGGCCGCCGAGTCGGTGCGGGCCGAGATGCGGCAGCAGGTGGACCGCCTCGACAACCGCGGGTACGCCGACAACGGCATCGCC
This sequence comes from Gemmatales bacterium, assembly GCA_038247725.1. Taxonomy (GTDB): domain Bacteria; phylum Planctomycetota; class Planctomycetia; order Gemmatales; family Gemmataceae; genus JALHQU01. Next base: position 4,509 of record JBBRUO010000188.1, on the reverse strand, counting down.
GCGTACAAGGAGGCCGCCGCCGACTTCATGACGCGGCAGTTCGGCGTCACCCTGGACCCGGTGACGGAGGTGTGTCACTGCATCGGCAGCAAGCCGGCGTATGCCATGCTCCCGGCCTGCTTCATCAACCCCGGCGACGTGACCCTGATGACCGTGCCCGGCTACCCGGTGGCCGGGACGTGGACCCGTTACCTCGGCGGCGAAGTCGTGCGACTGCCGCTGAAGGCCGAGAACGGCTTCTACCCGGACCTCGACGGGCTGAGCGACGACGTGAAGAAGCGGGCCAAACTGCTCGTCCTCAATTACCCGAACAGCCCGACCGGGGCGGTGGCAACGACCGACTTCTACAAGCGAGTGGTCGAGTTCGCCCACAAGCACCAGGTCGTGATCGTGCAGGACGCCGCGCACATCCTGCTGTCGTACACCGGCAAGCCGCTGAGTTTCCTGCAAATCGACGGGGCGAAGGAGGTCGGCGTCGAGGTGCATTCGATGTCGAAGGGGTTCAACATGATCGGCTGGCGGATGGGGTTCGTGTGCGGGCACCCGAAGATCGTGCAGGCGTATGCCGACGTGAAGGACAACAGTGACAGCGGGCAGTTCATGGCCACCCAGCACGCGGCGGCGGCGGCCCTGCGGGACGCGAGCATCCCCGTGGCCATCCGCGCCAAATACAAGCGGCGGCTGGAAAAGCTGGTCGCCGCGCTGAAGCAGGTGGGGTTCGCGGCGGCAATGCCGGGCGGGACGTACTTCCTGTACGCGAAGTCGCCGACGGCCGCCGGGGATAAGGCGTTCGCCAACGCCGAGGAAGCGAGCCAGCACCTCATCACCGAGCAGAGCGTGTGCTGCGTGCCGTGGGACGACGCCGGCGCGTTCCTGCGGTTCAGCGTCACCTACATGGCCAACACCGAAGCCGAGGAGGACGCGCTCATGGCCACCACCGTCGCCCGACTGACGGCGATGAAGTTGGCGTGGTGACGGCCCGTCGTCGCCGGGAGCTTGCGACCGGCACCACGGTGACGTGTCTTATGCTTGTTAGCCCGCCGCGCGAGCAAGGGGCGTGCGGCGATGGGGACACGGTGACAACTGGCCCCGGCAGTGGTTGGTCCCTTGCTCGCGCGGCGGGCTAACAAAACCGAACTCTCCCCTCCCGGTTGCTTCGCAACCGACCTCCCCTCGACGAGGGGAGGTGGAAATCAAAACCCCACCGGACACCCTCAACTGGTTCGTGCATGAACACCCAGGCACCGACTGGGAAGTCGGTGCCACAAGGACAGGGTCACATCGCCGGGGCGATCTCGACGGCCTTTCGCAGTTCGGTTTTGCCGCCGATGCCGACGGCGAACTGGAAGTTCGTCTTGAGGGTGGCGGCGGCCCCGACCTCGCCCTTCGGGCTGAGAGCCAGGAACGCCACCCGCGCCGGGTGAACCCCACGCCGGCCGGCGACCGCGTTGATCCGCTTGGTCGCCAGTTCGCACGCCTGCTGCGGGGTCTTCCCGGCCCGCATCTGTTCGACGATGAACAGGCTGCCGCCGATGCGGATGACTTCCTCGCCGACGCCCGTGGCCCCGGCCGCGCCGGCCTCGTTATCGACGTACAACCCGGCCCCGATGATCGGCGAATCCCCCACCCGACCGGGCAACTTGTACGCCAACCCGCTGGTGGTGCAGACGCCGCCGAGGTTCCCGGCCTTGTCCAAGCCCAGCACCGTCACCGTGTCGTGATTGTTCTCGTCGATGGGCAGGCCGAACAGTTCCGGGCCGACCGGCGAGTCCGGCGCGTCCTCCCGCCTGTCCTTCTTCTTCTTTTCCGGGTGCTGGTCCAGCCACTCCTTGATGCCTTCGACCGAGTATGGCATCTCCAGCTTGAAGCCCTCTTGCAGGGCGAACCACTTGGCCCCTTCGCCGACGAGCAGGACGTGCGGCGTCTTCTCCATCACCCGGCGGGCGACGGCCGACGCGCTGCGGACGTGCTGAAGGGCGGCCACCGCCCCGCAGTTCAACGTCTTGCCGTCCATCACGCACGAGTCGAGGGCGAGTTGGCCGATGCGGTCGGGCAGGCTGCCGAAGCCGACCGAGCGGACGCCGTAGTCGCTCTCCACGGCTTGCGCCCCGGCGATGACGGCGTCGAGCGCCGCCTTCCCGTCGGCGAGTTGCTTGGCGGCCAGATCGACGGCCGTCTTTCCGAACGGCCACGTGGCGATGACAACGGGTTCGGCCATGACGTGAAGCTCCGGCGAAGGGGTGTATGAAGAGAGGACGGGGTTGCCGAGCCGATTGTATCAATAAGGCGTCCGGCGGGTGGGCCGCTCGCCACGTGGGATGCCAACGGACTCCGGCCGGGTGAGGTCGCCTTCCTTCTTTTCCGAGTCACGCCATGACCGACCTCGACGCATTCCTCGCCGGCATCGTGGCAGAGCCGGCGAACGCCCTCCGCTGGCTGGTGATGGCCGACTACCTGGAAGAAAATGGCGAACCCGAACGGGCCGAGTTGGTCCGTGTCCACCGCGAATTGCTTCGCACTTGCACCGACCCCGACGCCTTTCCGGAACGCCCCGAACTTCACGCTCGCATGACGGAACTGATGCGCGCCGGGGCGCGGCCGTGCATCCCCGAACGCAGCGTCACCCTGCCAGGGGGCGTGGAGTTGCGGATGTCGTTCATCCCACCGGGATCGTTCCCGATGGGCAGTCCGAAGTCGGAGGACCAACGCAACAGCAACGAAACGCGGCATCGGGTCACGTTGACGAAGGGCTTCTGGCTGGGGCAAACGCCGGTGACGCAGGCACAGTGGCGGGCGGTGATGGGCACGGATCCGAGCCATTTCAAGGGCGACGAGTTGCCGGTGGAACAGGTGAGTTGGGAGGACACTCAGGTATTCTGCGCGGCGGTGACGGAGCGAACGGGGTTGGAGGTTCGGTTGCCGAGTGAGGCGGAGTGGGAGTACGCGGCGCGAGCGGGCACGACGACGCCGTACTATTGGGGTGGGGAGTTGAACGGGACGCAGGCAAATATCAACGGCGAACACCCCTACGGCACCGAGACATCGGGGCCGTATCTGGAGACGACGACGGCGGTTGGCAGTTACACCGCGGTGTCGCCGCATCCGTGGGGATTGGTGGACGTGATTGGAAATGTGTGGGAGTGGTGTTCGGACTGGTGCGATTCGGACCTGGCGGGCGAGGTGGTGGACCCTGTTGGCCCGGAGAGCGGCTCGAGCCGGGTGTACCGGGGCGGGGGTTGGCCCGACTCCGCCGGCTACTGCCACTCGGCGTTCGGGCACGGCAACGCGCCGGACAGTTGGGACTCCGCCCTCGGCTTTCGGCTCGCCGTAGTTCCGTCTGGTCAGTAGCCGGCAAGCGGCGGAGGAGGGACAGCACCGGCGGACTCACGTCGCGCCGTTCGCCGGCGCTCCGTCACTTCTTCTTCGCCAGGTACTCATCGAACCAGTCGGCGAACTGCGTCATTTCCTTGTCCATGCCGGCCCAGCCGTGGCCCGCGCCGGGCTTCACGACGAGCTTGCACGGCACCTTCGCGGCCTTCAACTTGTCGATCATCCGCTCGGCCTGTTGCAGCGGCACGAGGTAATCCTTGTCGCCGTGGGCGATCAGGGCGGGCGCGCTGTCCTTCGAGACGTGGTAAACCGGGGAAATGGCCCGGCCGATCTCCTCCCGCTTCTTCTCATCGGTGATGCTCACGAGGGCTTTCGTCTTCGGGTCCACTTGTTTGAAGTCGAACGGCGGGCGGAACCCGGCGAGGATGCCGTTGCCCAGTGAGATTTCGCCCTCCTTGCCGTAGTTCAGGAAGTCCGTCGGCGGGAAGAAGCAGGCGACCGCCGCAACCTTCGACGACTCGCGGTCCACCGGGTCTTTCGCCTTCGGGTCGCCCGGCTTCGAGGCGCACCCCTGCATCAGCGACAGGTGCCCGCCGGCCGACCCACCGGTGATGCCGAGCCGCTCCGGATCGACGCCGTAGGTCTTGGCGTGGTGCCGGATGTACCGCACCGCCCGGTGCATGTCGTCCAGCACTTCGGGGATGGTGAACTTCGGCTGCGACCCGTGGACCACGGCGAACACCACATACCCCCGCTTCAAAAACGGCTGGTACGAGCCGGGGTTGACGTTGTCGTGCGACGAGAACCAGCCGCCGCTGACGCAGAAGATGACGCCCGCGCCGTTCGGCTTCTCCTTCGGGGTGAAGACGTCCATCGTCAGGGCGGTGCCGAACTTGCGGCCGTAGATCACGTCCTCCGTGCGGTCGAACTTGGCGTCCTGGGCGGACACGGTCCCGGCGAAGAGGAGCAACAAGACGAGCGGTCGCATGGCGGGGGTTCCGAGGAGTGGGAGGGATTCGGCCGGGCGGTGTGTATGGCTATGTGGCACGGACAGGAATGTCCGTGCCACATAGCCAGGAATGGGATCGCCTCGCGGCCACATGTCTCCTACACGAACCCGCCAAAGGTGTCCCAGAACGTGGAGGGGCGGGCCGGTCTGAACACCTCCCCTCGTTGAGG
>JBBRUO010000187.1:0-9826 GCA_038247725.1 Gemmatales bacterium | reverse complement strand
TGTTCCCGGCCCTTGGCGAAGGGCGGGCGGTCGCCACCGCGCTGACGTCACTGGCGCAGCAGCCCGACGCCTCCGCCACCATCACCCGGACCTTGTTCGTCGGCCTGGCGATGATCGAATCCACGGCCATCTACTGCTTCGTGGTCTCGATGATCCTGATCTTCGCCAACCCGTTCTGGAACCACGTCATCACCCAAGCGTCGGGGAAGTAACCCATGCTCATCGACTGGTTCACTGTCGGGGCGCAGGCGCTCAACTTCCTCATCCTGGTGGGGTTGCTACGGCACTTCCTCTACCGACCGATCCTCAACGCCATCGACGCGCGGGAAAAGCGGATCGCCGCGGAACTCGCGGACGCGGCGGCCAAACAGGCCGAGGCGAGGTCGGAGCGCGCCGAGTTCGAGCGGAAGAATGAGACATTCGACAAGGAGCGCGCGGCTCTGTTGAAAGTGGCCACCGACGCGGCCGAGGTCGAGCGGCAGCGGTTGCTCGACGACGCCCGCGAGGCGGCCGATGCGATCCGCGCCCGGCGCGAAGCCGCGCTCCGAACCGAGCAGCGCGCGATGAGCCGGGACGTGGCCCGCTGGACCCAGACGCAGGTCTTCGCGATCAGCCGGAAGGCGCTGTCCGACCTCGCCGCCGCGAGCCTCGAAGAGCGGATGAGCGAGGCGTTCGTCCAGCGATTGCGCGGGCTGACCGGGGCCGCCAAGGACCAGTTGGCCGCCGCCGTGAAGGCTTCGACCCAACCGCTTCCCGTGCGCAGCGCGTTCGATCTGCCACCGGAGCAGCGGTCGGCGATCCAGACCGCGATCAACGAATCCTTCTCGGCCGACATCCCTCTTCGTTTCGAGACCGTGCCGGAGGTGGTCAGCGGCATCGAACTGTCCGCCAACGGGCAGAAGGTGGCGTGGAGCATCGCGGAGTACCTCGCGGCACTGGAAGCAAGCGCCGGGGAACTCCTGCACAAGGCGGAGGCACCCCCACCGCCGACTACCAATCCGAAGCCCGAACCGACGCCGGAGGCCAAAGCGTGAAACGGAACTCGGGCACGAACCGGGTCGCCACCCCGAACAGCGGACCCGTGCCGAACGCGGCCGACACCCTGCACGGCAGCTTCGACCGCGCGTTCGCCGGGATCGGCCACGCGCTGGAAACCTTCGCGCCGCAGTTGACGCCCCGCGAGGTGGGGACGATCACCAGTGTCTCCGTCGGCGTGGCCAAGGTGTCGGGCCTGCCGGGCGTGGGGTTTGAAGAGCTGGTCAAATTCCCCGGCGACTTGTACGGGATCGCGTTCAACGTCGATGCCGACGAGATCGGCGTCGTGCTGCTGGGCGGGTGCGAGCACCTGAGCGCCGGCGACGAAGTCGAGCGGACCGGGCGGGTGACGGACGTGCCGGTCGGCGACGGGCTGATCGGCCGCGTCATCAACCCGCTGGGCGACCCGCTCGACGGCAAGGGGCCGGTCGCGTCCAGCGGTCGATTGCCGGTCGAGCGGCCCGCCCCGCCGATCATGAACCGCGCGGCCGTCACGGTGCCCCTCCAGACCGGCCTGATCGTGGTCGATGCCCTCGTCCCGATCGGCCGCGGCCAGCGGGAGTTGATCCTCGGCGACCGGCAGACCGGCAAGTCCGCCATCGCCATCGACGCCATCCTGAACCAGCGCGGCCAGGATGTCGTGTGCGTCTACTGCGCCATCGGCCAGCGGGCGTCGTCGGTGGCCATGGTGATCGCCACCCTGCGCGACCGCGGCGCGCTGGAGTACACCGTCGTCGTCGTGGCCGAGGGCAACGACCCGCCCGGCCTGGCGTACATCGCCCCCTACGCCGCGACCAGCATCGCCGAACACTTCATGGAAGACGGCCGGGACGTTCTCATCGTGTACGACGACCTCACCCACCACGCCCGCTCCTACCGCGAGTTGTCGTTGCTCCTCCGCCGACCGCCCGGCCGCGAGGCGTTCCCCGGCGACATCTTCTACATCCACTCGCGGTTGCTGGAACGCGCCACGCACAAGACGGACGAGTTCCACGGCGGGTCGCTCACCGCCCTGCCCGTCATCGAGACCGAGGCCGAGAATATTTCCGCGTACATCCCGACCAACCTCATCTCCATCACCGACGGCCAGATCTACCTGTCGCCGACGCTGTTCGAGTTGGGCATCCTTCCCGCTGTCGACGTGGGCAAGTCCGTCTCCCGCGTCGGCGGCAAGGCGCAGTCGGCCGCGTACCGCGCGGTCGCCGGCGACCTCAAACTCGCGTACGCCCAGTTCACGGAACTGGAATCCTTCGCCAAGTTCGGCACCCGCCTGGACGACCACACCCGAAAGTTGATCGACCGCGGCCGCCGCATCCGGGCCGTCCTCAATCAACCGCAGTTCGAGCCGGCGTCCATCGCGGAACAAATCGTCGTCCTGCTGGCGTTGACCGCCGGCCTCCTGGACGGCGTGCCGCTCGACAAGGTGCGGGACGGCGTGCTAGCACTCCGGAAGGCGACCGCGGACGTGCCGGCCGCGATTCGGCAGCGGTTCGCTTCGAAGGACAAGTTGCCCGAAGAGGACCACGAAACCATTCTCGATCTCGCCACCAGCGCGCTCGCGCCTTTGCAGTCGCCACCGCCTCCCGAACCCAAGAAGAAGCCATGAGCGACACCTTGGCGAATTTGCAACGCAAGATTAACGGGGCCGGCGATCTGGAATCGGTGGTCCGCTCGATGAAGGCCCTGGCGGCCGCGAGCATCGGGCAGTACGAGAAGTCGGTCGCGGCGCTCGCGGACTATCACCGCGCCGTGGAACTGGGCCTCGTCGTCTGCCTGCGGCGGAAGTGGGGCACCGTGGGCGACACCCCGGACAGACGACCAACCACGACCGCGAAGACGATCAACGCCATCGTCTTCGGCTCGGATCAGGGTCTCGTCGGCCAGTTCAACGACGTGCTGGCGGACTTCGCTTGCAACGCGCTGGCCGCGCTGCCCGGCGAGAAGAAAGTCTGGGCCGTCGGCGAGCGCGTTCACGCCCGACTGACGGACAGCGGCTTCCCGCCGGTGGGGCTGTTCGCCGTCCCAACGTCGGTCGCCGCCATCACGCCACTCGTCGGGCGGATTCTCGTGGAAACCGATTCGCCTCACCGCGGAAGCGAGACCGGGCAACTCTACCTCTTCCACAACGGGCCGAAGGCCCGGGCGGCCTACGAGCCTGTTACTCAACGCTTGCTCCCGCTGGACGAGCAGTGGGGGCAGCGGTTGGCCCAACTGCCCTGGCCGGGCGCGACCCTGCCGGAGGTCGTCGGCGGGGGCGAGCAGACCCTCCGGGCACTCGTGCGGGAGTACCTCTTCGTCTCACTTTACAAGGCCTGTGCCGAGTCGTTGGCCAGCGAAAACGCGAGCCGCCTGTCCGCCATGCAACGGGCGGAGAAGAACATTAACGAACTGGTCGCGGACCTGAACCAGAGTTACCGAAGGCAGCGGCAAACGTCCATCGACGAGGAACTGTTCGAGGTGCTATCTGGGTATGAATCGCGGACGGATCGGCACGAGTAAGTCGGAACACTCGTCTTTCGTCAGCGCGACTGGGCGCATCCAATAATTCAAAACGGACTTTCTGGCTCGTGTTTCGGACTTACCGCCGGATCAACGACCAGGGGCGAACCGGTTCCGCTTCGGCGTTCAGCGGGAGAAAAACTGTCCCCGGAGGTGGGACGGATTCGTCTCACCAAAACCCACACCCTCCGCGAGACAACTGCGCACGATAAGACGACTCAGGCCCGGCAACGACTTACGGCCGATTCCTGACTTGAGACGAACGCCGCCAACGCCCACGGACACTCCCTGTCCAGCCGGGGAACAGTCCACCCGCCGAACGACTTACACCTCGCGGGACAGGAACACGAGCGCGCAGACGGCCTGGGTTTGCGAACGGGCCGCCAACAGCCGGTCCACAGCGAGATGGGAGAGGAACGCCTCGGCCTCGGCTTCCGCTTCCCGAAGGGGAATCCGGGTGAACCCACTTCCCCGCGCGGCGACGGTGGAACTGGAGGGAATCGACCACCCAGGCGGTCTAGCACTCCTCGGTTGTTGGTGCGGAGTTCATCGTCCGGCAGGCGGCGACTTGAGCGAGCGGTTTCCCGGATGAACTCCTACATCGCATAAACCGGATGACCGTTCCGACCGATTTTCCACAAACGCTTGCACCCCCGCAAGAAAAAACTTGACAGCGGTTCTCGGCGGCCCGTATTATCCCAACCAGCGTGGCGGTTTATCCCAATCACCGTGATTGGGATAAACCTCTGTTCGGCGGCAGACGCGGAAGGACGTTGGCCTCATGCAATGGTTGCGACGGAATGCGGTCGGACTATTTGGATTGGTGCTGGCCGTCGTCGCAGTCACCAGCGGGGCGGAAGCGTACCGTTCTGGTGTCCGGCGTGATGAGCAGTCGCGGGCGATCCCGCGCCGCTTGGAGCGAGGCGAGGTCGACTTGGCCGAGCAACACCGTAAGACGGTCGCCGCACTGACTGTCCTTGCCGACGTGACTCGGGCTAATGCGTATAACTTTGCTGGCCTTGCCTGCGCGGCCGGGGTACTGCACGCGGGCCGGTCCAGGCCGAGTCTGTGGCTAACCGGGGTGACGGCTGTACTTGCCGTGGGAGCCGTCGTACTGGCCCTGGAGAGCCGCGCCGCCCCAGGAACTTGATTTTTTGGCGGCGAGTGAATTCGACCGAAGTCGTTACATAGCAATTGTTTTGGCGTTATCCAACGATTTGCAAATTGTAGTGTGAAATCGGAATCGCGTTTGGAATTTTGCACGAAATGATTGTGGAGACTTTCGGTACGTACCTTCGACGCGATTCTCGAGGAACCTCGCGAGGTTTGCGGTCTTTTCCGACCTGATTACAAACGCCTGCTCAACGGGGGAGTCGGCAATCGGAACAGCCGTCCCAACGGGATCAACGCGACTGAGTGACAGTCGGTTGTCACCAAACGTGAGGCCGAAAACGCTCCCCGGCCCAATCGAACCATCGGGTGGAGGAAATCCCTCCGAGCACCAGAAACAGAACGGGCTTGACCGTCGGGCGGGCGGGGTAGAATAGCACCAAGTTCCCGGCCGCGTGCGGCTCGCCCGGCGAGCCTCCCAGGAACCAGGCGCTGCAGTGGACCCGCCCAAAGCGGCGGGCCACTGAGCTGGGTCGTTCTCCTCGGTGCGGGAATTGGCCCCGTCACTCGCCCAGCAGCGACCGTACCTCCGGACCGAGCGCGGCGGCCAGCCGTTCGTATCCGGCCCGCGTCAGGTGCGTGCCGTCTTCACTCGTTTCGACAGCCAATTCCCCGTCCGGTTCCAACAGGCACCCGCCGACATCCCGCACGAACACGGCCCGGCCGTCGTCGAGCGGCAGCAGTAACTTGTTGACGGCCGCGAACACCCGCCGACCGAAGCCGCGCGGCCAACGGTCTTGCGGTAGCACGCCCAACACCAGCACTTTCGCCGTGGGCACCCGCTCGCGGACTCGCGCCACGACCGCCGCGATGCCGCCGGCGATATCCTCCGCGTCGTCCTTCACCCAGCGGTTGTTGGTGCCGATGAGGACGACCACCAACTTCGGCGGCGGGCCGTCCAACTCGCCGTGATCGACCCGCCACAGTAGGCCGTTGGTCGTCTCTCCGCCGATGGCGAAGAAGGCGGTCGGCCGCGCCGTCACCCGTGCCGCCCACAAGTCGCGGTGATCGTCCCAGCCCCAGGTAAGGGAGTCGCCCAGGCAAATCACGTCGAAGTCGGTGCCCCGCTTGGCCGCGACGAACTCGGCGTGCCGAGTTCGCCAGATGTCGGCTTCGTAAGCGAACGGCACGCGGCCGTTCGACGGACCCGCCGGGCGATTCCACCTGCCCCACGCGCCGACCGCACTGTCCGGGCGTGGGATCTGGCGGACGGGGAACAGGTGCGGACGTGGCCGGAGCATCGGGGGGACGTGTACGCGGTGGCGTGCAGCCCGGACGGGCGGCGGTGCGTGACCGGCGGCAAGGACCGGGTCATCCTGCTCTGGTCGGGGCCAGGACGCCGTTCCGGCGAAGAAGTGAGCCGCGGAGCACCGCCCCCGCGCCTAGAATTGGAGGGCGGAACGCATCATCGAGAGGAACGTAATGGATCCTTCGACCGCACCGGTCGCGGACAGCGAGGCCGTCGGCTGGTGGTTCGACAACACTTACGCGCGGCTCCCGCAAGCCCTCTTCGCTCCGGCCCAGCCGGCCAGGGTGCGGGGGCCGCGCGTCGCGATCCTGAACCGCCGACTGGCGGGCGAACTCGGTCTCCACTTCGACGTGCTCTCGCCCGAAGCCGCCGCCTCGTTGTTCGCCGGTCAGGAGTTGCCACCCGGCTCCCAGCCCATTGCGCAGGCTTACGCCGGACACCAGTACGGCGGCTTCACGATGCTCGGGGACGGCCGCGCCATCCTGCTGGGCGAGCACCGGACGACCGACGGTCGCCTCTTCGACATTCAGTTTAAAGGGTCGGGGCGAACGCAGTTCTCCCGTGGCGGCGACGGCCGTGCCGCCCTCGGGCCGATGCTCCGCGAGTACGTCATCAGCGAAGCCATGGCCGCGCTCGGTATCCCCACGACCCAGAGCTTGGCGGTCGTTACCACTGGCGAACCGGTTTACCGAACGGGGCCGCGGAAAGGGGCGATTCTGACCCGCGTGGCCGCCAGCCACATCCGGGTCGGCACGTTCGAGTACGCGGCCCGGCGAGATGAGGCGACCTTGCGGGCGCTGGCCGACTACGCGATCGCGCGGCACTATCCCGAACTGGTGGACGCGCCGCAAAAGTACCTGGCGTTCTTCCGCGCGGTGGCGGCCCGCCAGGCCGCGCTCGTCGCCCGGTGGCAGCACGTCGGGTTCGTCCACGGGGTGATGAACACTGACAACGTTGCGATCTCCGGTGAGACCATCGATTACGGCCCTTGCGCGTTCATGAACGCCTACGACACGAACACCGTGTTCAGTTCGATCGACAGCGGCGGTCGGTACGCCTACGGGAATCAGCCGACCATGACGCAATGGAACCTGGCCCGGTTTGCCGAGACGCTACTGACGCTCATCGACCCCGAGCCGGAGCGGTCGGTCGCGGCGGCCACGGAGGCGCTGAACGAGTTCCCGGCCGCATTCGAGCGGTACTGGCTCGCGGGCATGCGGAAGAAGCTGGGGCTGACGACGGAGGCGGACGGGGACGCCGAACTGGTCCGATCACTGCTCGAATGGATGCGGACGGCCCGCGCCGATTACACCAACACGTTCCGCGACCTGTCGTCGGATGAGCCGCCCACCGGCGAACGGTCTCGTGACCCGGAGTTCCTGGCCTGGCACGCGCGGTGGCGGGCGCGGCTCGGCCGGGACGGGCAGCCGGACGCCGCCGCGCGGATGCGGGCGGTGAACCCGGCCGTCGTCCCGCGGAACCACCGGGTGGAGGAGGCACTTACCGCCGCCGAAGAGCACGACGACTTGACCGTTCTGCACCGGCTGTTGGCGGCGCTCGCCTCGCCGTATGACGCGCGGGCCGAACTGGTCCCGTATCAGGAACCGCCGGCGGACGAGTGCGGCTACCGGACATTCTGCGGGACGTAATGCCCTCGCACCGGACGTTCTGGAAGCCATCGCCGTGCCGTCCCCGGCGGACACCACGTTCGCCAACGAGATCCGCATGGCCGGCCTGCGGGCGCTCGCGAACAGTTCAAAGCGCCGCGGATTAAGGTGGTCGTTGGCGTGATGGGCGTGAACGGGGTGACGAACGAGGATCCGACGGACGAAAAGTCCGTCGCCATGTGGGAGCGCGTGCTGGAGAAGTTGGAAGTCGAGACGATGTCGCCACCGGAGAAGCCGCGACCGAAAGCGGCGGAGTGGGTGGCCGTCGCGCGGTGGATTCAGGACACACGCCAGAAGGCGGGCAAGAGCTTCGCGTTGAAGTCGAAGCCGCGGTGGTGTCCGCGCGCGGAACTCGTGTGACACCGCCAGAAAAAGTGGGTATACTCTCACAACTGCCATTCGTGGACGGGTACACCGTCCGCGTCAAGTTCCAAACCGCCCTCGCGTGCCGCCCCCACTTCCTCCAAGGATGCCGCCATGCTGTCCGTCTTCGGAAACGCGAACTCGACCTCCCGCCGGGAACTTCTCCAGATCGGCGCGCTGGGTCTCGGCGGCCTCTCGCTGCCGGGGTTGCTGCGAGCGGAGCAGGCGTCCGGGGTGAAGCAGTCGCACAAGGCCGTCATCATGATCTACATGGTCGGCGCGCCGCCGCACCAGGACATGTACGACCTGAAGATGGACGCCCCCGCCGAGATCCGCGGCGAGTTCAAGCCGGTCAACACGAGCGTGCCCGGCATTCAGATCTGCGAGCACCTGCCGAAGCTCGCCAAGATCATGGACAAACTCATCCCGCTGCGGTCGGTGTACGGTTCCCCCAACGGCAGCCACGACTCGTTCATCTGCTACACCGGCCGCCCGGTGACGAAGCAGCCGCCCGGCGGCTGGCCGTCGCTCGGTTCGACGGTGTCCAAAGTTCTCGGCTCGGCGAACGGGTCGGTGCCGCCGTTCTTCGGCCTCGCCCCCAACGCGGGACACCCGCCGTACGGGTCGCCCGGTCACCCCGGCTTCCTCGGCATCACCCACGCCGCGATCCGCCCGTCCGGGCCGATCAGCCAGGACATGACGGCGAACCCGACCAACGCCGTTCACCTCTCGGACCGGATGACCCTGCTGAAGGAGTTCGACGGCCTGCGGAGCAACTTGGACTCCAAAGGCGAGTTCGACGGGATGGACGCCATCCGCCGGCAGTCGCTCGAGATCCTGACGTCCAGCAAGATGGTCGAAGCCCTGGACCTTTCGAAAGAGTCGGCGGCCACTCGCGAGACGTACGGCAAGGGCGACACCAAGAACTACGGCGACGGCGCGCCGCGGAACCTCGAACACTTCCTCATGGCCCGCCGGTTGGTCGAAGCCGGGGCGCGGGTCGTGACGCTGAACTTCGGCCGCTGGGACTTCCACAGCAAGAACTTCAGCGAGTGCAAGAACACCCACTTCCCGTGGTTCGACCAAGGCTTGGCGGCGCTGATCTCGGACTTACACGACCGGGGCCTGGACAAGGACGTTGCGGTGATCGCGTGGGGCGAGTTCGGGCGGACGCCGCAGATCAACAAGGACGCCGGCCGCGATCACTGGCCGCAAGTCGGCGGCGGGTTGCTCGCGGGCGGTGGGTTCAAGACTGGGCAGGTGATCGGGGCGACCGATCGCACCGGCGGCACGATCACCAAACGCCCGGTTCACTTCGGTGAAGTCCACGCCACGCTGTACAAGCACTTCGGTATCGACCCGCACGCCACGACGGTCGCCGACTTCGCCGGCCGCCCGCACTACTTGGTCGATGAGTGGAAACCGCTGCCCGAAGTCGTGTGACGCCCGGCGTCGCCACTGTTGGGTTTCACGCACTCCCCTCCCTCACCACCGGATCGGTTCCCGTGTTCAAACGCTCTGCGCTCGCGGCCGTCGCAGTCCTCGCCCTGTCGGGATCGGCCATCGCCGACGACTCAACCTGGAAGCACTCCGGTTCCGTGTTCGTCCTCACCACGCCCGATGGGGCCGACCTGCCGGCGTCGGCAACGGTCGAGAACTTCCCGTTGCTCGTCCGGTTGCACCAGGATTTCTTCGACTTCACCCAGGCGCGGCCGGATGGCGCGGACCTCCGCGCCTCGAACGCCAAAGGCGAACCGCTGGCGTACCAGATCGAGGAGTGGGACGCGAAGAACGGCACGGCCTGCGTCTGGGTGCGCGTGCCGAAGATCGTCGGGAACGCCCG
>JBBRUO010000186.1:0-9993 GCA_038247725.1 Gemmatales bacterium | reverse complement strand
TGTTCGCCTTGCCCCGATACAACGCCATCCTGCTCGGCGTCCCGGAGTCCCGCAAGGACGACATCAAGAAGGAGATCAAGAAGCTCGACATCCCGAACGGCAATCAGTCCCAGCCGGTGGCGTACCAATTGAAGAAGGCTAGCGCCCAGGTGGTGGTGCAGCAGGTGCAGAACTTCTACGCCCAGCGGTACCAGAACGAGCCGCTGACCGCGAACCAGATCCGCGTCACCTTCGACACCCGGACGAACACGGTCTTCGTACAGGCGGCCCCGGCGGACCAGAAGGACATCGCCGCGTTCATCGAGTTCCTGGACACCAACACGTCCCGGAGCGAGAACCTGGTGCGGGTGTTCCGCCTGCGGAACGCGCTGGCCGGCGAAATGGCGGCCACTGTCTACCAGACTCTCACCGCCAACGCGGTGAACCCGCGGCTGGCCAGCACGTTCGTCCCCCAACCGGGCGGCGGGGCGGGCGGCGGTCAGCAGCAGGGCGGGGCGGGTGGCATCGGTGGCGGTGCCGGCGGTCAGCAAGGTGGCATCGGCGGCGGTGCCGGTGGTGCCGGTGGCGGGGCGGGCGGGCAAGGGCAGGGGGCGTTCGGCACCCTCACCGGGGCGGTCACCGGCCTCCAGACGAAGACCGTCGGCCTGCGGTTCACCGACCGCGAGGGCCGGGAGTTCGACGCCGGCGTCCTGGAAGACGTCCACTTCGTCGCCGACGCGCGGGTGAACGCCATCGTCGTCTCCGCGCCGGAGAAGACGATGCGGCTGATCGAGGCCCTCATCACGGAACTGGACGGGCCGTCCGCCGCCAAGGCGTTCGTCAACGTCTTCCAGTTGAAGAAGGCCGACGCGACGGCGGTGCAGACGCTCATCATCAACCTGTTCCAGAGCGCCACCCAGGGCGGCGGGGGTGGCGGGTTCCCCGGCGGCGGGGCGCAGCAGACGCAGGGCATCAACCGCCCGCTGCTCACCCTGTCCGGCCAGCCGTCCGACGGGGCCAACCTGCTCGACCTGCGGCTGACGGCCGACGCGCGGACGAACACGCTCATCGTCGCCGGCAGCCAGAACGACCTGGACCTGATCCGCGTCATCGTCACCAAGTTGGAGGACACCGAGACGCCGCAACTGGTGAACGACGTGTACAAGCTGCGGAACCAGGCGGCGGCCGACGTGTCCACGGCGGTGACGACGTTCCTCTCCAGCCAGTCGAACATCTTGAACACGGCCCTGTATCCGACGGCGGGGGCCGGTACGTCCACGTTCCAGACGATCCAGCGGCAGTTCGTGCTGACGCCGGAGCCGATCAGCAACACCATCCTGATTAGCGCGCCGCCGCAACTGTACCCGCTCATCAAACAGTTGATCGAGCGGGTGGACATGGCCCCGCCGCAGGTGTTCGTGCAGGTGCTGGTGGCCGAGGTGCGGCTGAACAACGGGGAGGACTTCGGCGTCGAGGTCGGGCTGCAGTCAGACATCCTGTTCGCCCGCGGCAGCGCCGCCGGGGCGGCCGGCACGCCGGGGTTCAACTTCAACACGACGGCCGCGCCGGGCGGCACCAACCTGTTCAAGCAGGGGTCGGTCGGGTTCCAGGGCATCCAGAATCTGGGCGTCGGGCGGTCGGGCAGTTCGGGCGTCGGCGGGTTCGTCCTGTCGGCCGCGTCGGACACGTTCAGCCTGCTCATCCGCGCGCTGAAGTCGCAAGGCCGAGTGGACGTGCTGAGCCGCCCGCAACTGATGCTGACCGACAACCAGACCGGCTTCTTCCAGGTCGGCCAGCAGTTCCCGCGACTGACCGGATCGGTTATCACCCAGGGCGGTCTCGCCCAACAGGGGGTCGAGTACATCAACACCGGGGTGGTGCTGCGGGTGACGCCGCGGATCAGCCCGGACGGGCGGGTGCTGATGCGGGTGGAGCCGTCCATCACGTCACCCAGTGCGTCCACCATCAACCTGGGGAACGGCCAGTTCGCCCAGCCGATCGACAGCCAGGCGGTGGAGACGACGGTGCAGGCCGGGGACGGGGAGACCATCGTCCTCGGCGGGTTGATCTCGAAGCGGGACCAGAAGATCGAGAACAAGATCCCGTGGCTGGGCGACATCCCGTACCTGGGAGCGGCGTTCCGGTACCGCACCCAGCAGCAGGAGCGGCGGGAACTGATCTTCATCATGACCCCGCACATCGTCCGCAGCCAGGAGGACATGAAGCGGATCGTGTCGGAGGAGGCCCGCAAGCTGAGCTGGAGCTTCAACGACGTGCAGAACGTCCACGGGCACGGGATGGACGTGCTGCGGCAGCCGCCCACCCAGGCGGGGAGCAACCCGCTGATCTGGTCGCAACCGTTGCAGTACCAGTCGCCGCTGGACAACCTGCAGCAGTATCTGCCGAGCGGCCCGCCGGTCGTGCAACCGGTGCCGGGGCAGCCGCAGGCGATGCCGTCGCAGTACCTGCCGCCGGGCGGCGGGGTGCCGCAACTGCCGGCGCAGATGCCGATGCCCGCGCCGACGCCGACGCCGGGCGGGGTGCCGATCCCGCAACTGCCGTCGAACGTGCCGGGGGGCGCGTCGGTGGTCCCGCAACCGGGGCTGGACCCGGCGGTGTGGAATTCGCCGCCGCGACCGGCCGGGACGGGGGTGACCAGCCAACTGCCGCCGGCGAACGGGTACACCGCGCCGATCTTCCAACCGCCGTCTTCCAAGGAGGGAGAAAAATGGGGGCCATTCGGACGCTGACCGCAGGAGCGGGTCGGGGGGGCGTGCGGACGCGAGACGTGTTCGGGGTGACGGTCGCGCTCGCGGCCGTCGCCCTCGGCGGGGCGGGCTGTCAGTCCGTCGCCCACTCCCGCACGAGCATGATGCGGGCCGTCGGTTTGACGCCGGCCGCTCCGCCGCGAGAGTTCATCTGCATGGTCGAGTCGGGGATCCAGGAGCTGCCGGACACGACGCGGGGCGGGCGGCCGACCAAGGCCATCCTGGGCAAGATGTTCCTGTTCGGCGCGGACCGCCAGCCGGCCGAGGCGGACGGGCAACTGACGCTGATGATGGCGGACGCGACGCCGCGGCCGCCCGGCGCGCCGACCCTCCGCCCGGAGGTGGTGAACATCGACCAGACGGCGCTGAAATCGCTGCGGGGGAACGACGAGCGGTTCGGCCGCTGTTACGCCTTCGTCCTGCCGTGGCCGGCCGAGTGGACGGGCGTGGAACAGGTGACGATCCAGGCGAGCTACAAGCCGGACCCGTCACTCAACGCGCCGACGATGTACCACCAGGTGATGAAGGTGTCGCTGAACAACAACCTCCAGGTCATCGACCAGCGCACCGGGCAGTTGCGGACTGGGACGGCCGATGTCTCCCCCGTCATGGGGAGCGTGCCGGACCCGGACCAACTGCTGAAGCAGTTCCAGGCGGGCGGCGGGCAACCGTTGGCCGCGCCGGCGACGCAGCCGACGATGACGGCCGGGAACTACCTGCCGCCGACCACGACGGCCGGACCGAACGGGAGCCGGGTGACGACGACGGCGTGGACGGCCCCGCCGCCGGGTGGCCCGGTGATGCCGACGATCCAGCCGCCGGCGGCGTTCTCGTCGCAGCCGCTGATGCCCCCAGCGCTGGGGAATCTGCCGCCGACGGCGACCAGCCCCCCGACCTCCGGGAGTCAGCCGTTCGTCTGGCCCCCGCCGGGTGGGGTGAACCCGCCGCCGGTCGGCCCCATCGGGGAACTCCGCCCCGACGGGATGCTGCAGCCGGTCGTGATCCCGCGACAGTAAGACGGGCCGTGACGAGCGCTGTCAAATCCGCCCGGTCGCCCGCTCCGGGCGAGGATTTGTGGTCGTCGCCGGGTGGGGGCGACCGGCCTGTCCCATGACACCTTTTGTCGGACCTCACCTCTGCCGCCGGTCCCGCACTCTGGTAAGCTATCCCCTCATCAACCCTCCCCTGTCGTGGGTACTTTCGCCATGCCGCCGCTCTCCCGTCGCGAGTTGTTCCGTGCCGCCCCGCTCGCCGCCGTGCCGCTGCTCGCGGGTGTCGCGGTCGGGCAAGAACCGCCCGTCGTCCCGCCCAAGACCGGCTTCCCCGGCATGACGGTGCGCCAGCAACTGCCGCACAACCTGGAAATGCCGTTGGCGGCCATCGACGGTCCGATCACGCCGAACGACCGCTTCTTCGTCCGCAGCCACTTCGCCGTGCCGAAGCTCGACGCCAAGACGTGGAAACTCCGCATCGAGGGGCACGTCGAGACGCCGCTGGAATTCACCCTCGACGAGTTGAAGAAGTGGAAGGCCGTGTCGAAGTCGGTCACGGTCGAGTGCGCCGGCAACGGCCGCGTCTTCCTGACGCCCGCCGCGCACGGGCTACAGTGGGGGTTCGGCGGGGTCAGCACGGCGAACTGGGTCGGGGTGCCGCTGGCCGAGTTGCTTGATCGCGCGAAGCCGAAGGCGGGGGCGGCGGAAGTCATCCTGGTGGGGACGGACAAGGGGTCAGTTGGCGACCCGGCCAGCCCCGGCCCGGTGAACTTCGACCGCGGCATTCCCATCGGGAAAGCGACCTCGGCCGACACGCTCCTCGCCTACGGCATGAACGACGCCGACCTGCCGGTCAGCCACGGTGCCCCGGTGCGGGCCGTCGTCGGCGGCTGGTACGGGATGGCATCGGTGAAGTGGCTGACGCGGATCGTCGTGACCGACACGCCGTACCTGGGGTACTGGCAGACGGCCAGTTACAGCTACTACTCCCGGCGGGACGGCGGGCTGCCGCAACTGAACCCGGTGACGGCGATCCTGCCGAAGGCGATCCTCGCGGCCCCGACCGGGCCGGTGGCGGCGGGGAAGAAGGTTCGCCTGTTCGGGGCGGCGTGGGCCGGGGAGAACAAGGTCGGCAAGGTGGAAGTGAGTGTGAACGGCGGGAAGTCGTGGCTGCCGACGAAGGTGAACCCGCAGCCGGACCCGCTGGCGTGGACGTTCTGGGAACTGGACCACACGTTCCCGAACCGGGGGCCGGTGCCGGTGCTGGCCCGCTGCACGGACGCCAAGGGCCAGACCCAGCCCGACGCCCGCGACACCGACCGCCGCAGTTACATGGTTAACCACCTCATCCCGGTCGAGGTGATGGTACAGTAACTGGTGGCCGGTCGCACCGCCTCATACACGAACCCGCTGGGACTGTCCCATTCCGTTGCGGGCGAGCCGGTCTGGACACCTCCCCTCAGCGAGGGGAGGTGTCAAGCGTTCCCCGCACGGCACACGCTTGGGACAACGTCAACGGGTTCCTGGATCAGGCGTACTCACGGGGGTCTCCGTCATGTGGAAATGTCTGGCACTCGTCGCCTTCGGAGTCGCGGTCACGCCGATAGTCGCCGCCCCTCCGACGGTGGATGAGGCGGTGGCGAAGGCGGCGGAGTACTTCAAGAAGCGGGTCGGCAACGGGCTGGCCGGGCCGCAGAACAACTTCCACGGCAACGGCGAGACCGCCCTCATGGGCCTCGCCATGCTGGAGGCCGGCATCCCCCCGGCCGACCCGGCCATGAAGACGGTCATCGAGCACATCCGCGACACCGCCCTCGCGCAAACGCAGACGTACCCGGTGTCGCTGAGCGTGCTGTTCCTCGACCGCCTCGGCGAGCCGACCGACGTGCCGATGATCCAGATGCTCGGCATCCGCCTGTACGCCGGCATGAACGCGAACGGCGGGTGGGGCTACTCGACGTGGGAGACGCCCCCGGACGCGAACGAGATGGCCCGTCTGCGGATGGCGTTCGAGACCCGCGAGTTGGTGGGCGAACAGAAGCCGGAGAAACCGGCCGATCCCGGCTCGTTCAACGACCCCAAGAAGAAGCCGCCGGCGCGCGCCGGCAAGATGCACGCGGAAGTCGAGAAGATGGCGAACGCCGTCGGCCAGTTGCTCCGCGCCCGCGGTCGGTCGAACGTCGGGGATGACAACTCGAACACGCAATTCGGAATGATCGCCCTGTGGGTGGCGTGCCGCAACGGGGTGCCGGGGAAGGACGCTTTCGCCGTCATCGAGAAGCGCTTCCTGGCGACCCAGAACCCGCGCGACGCCGGCTGGGGGTACACGTCGATGTTCGGCGGGGCTGGCATGCCGGGCGATTCCACCCCGGCGATGACCTGCGCCGGGCTGCTCGGGCTGGCGCTGGGGGCCGGTGCCCGCGACGCGGAGTTGGTGGCCGAGAAGAGGGACGACGGCAAACCGGCCGATCCCAAGAAGCAAGACAACGACCCGTTCAGCAACCCGAACGGCGCGGGCGGCGAGAAACCGGGCGGCAAACCCAAAGACGACGGCAAGCCGCCGGCCAACCTGCCGAAGTCGGTGCAGGCGGCGCTGACCAGCTTCGGCCAGTTCCTACAAGCGGCGAAGGGCGGCGGGGGGGCGCAGCAGGGGAACCCGCTCGGCGCGTTCGTCGGACTGGGTAACTCGTACTACCTGCTCTGGTCGATGGAGCGGATGGCCGTGGCGTACTCGCTGGACACCATCGGCGGGGTGGACTGGCACGCCTTCGGGGCGAGCCTGCTGCTGCCCGCGCAGCAGCAAGACGGCTCCTGGAGCGACGGCAGCTACGGCCCCGAAGTGAACACCGCGTTCGCCGTCCTGTTCCTCACGAAGTCGAACCTGGTCCGCGACCTGACCGGGCGGATCAAGGGGACGAAGGATCCCGGCAAGGCCGAACTGCGGGGTAGCAACGGCCCGCCCCTGCTCGCCCCGCCGCCGGCGAAGGATCCGCCGAAGCCGGGCGGCGCGAAACCGGAGACCCAGCCGACCCAGCCGAGCCAACCGGCCGGTGGCGGGTTCACCCTCCCGCCCGTCGTGCCACCGACCGAGGCGGCCGAGGCGGAGAAGGCGGCGGCCGCGATTCTGGCGGCGACCGACGACTGGGCGGAGAAACTGGAACAGGCCCGCGCCACCAAGGGCGGCAAGTGGAGTCGGGCGCTGGCGCTCGTGTGCGCGAAGGCGGACGGCGACAAGCGGAAGCAGGCGCGGGAGGCGCTCGCCAACCGGCTCACCCGCATGACCGTCGGCACCTTGAAGGACATGCTCAACGACGCCGACGCGGAACTCCGTCGCGGCGCGTGTCTGGCCGTGGCCATGAAGGCGGACAAGGCACTGACCGGCGACGTGATCGACCGCCTCGCCGACGCCTCCGACCCGGTGGTCCGCGCCGCCCGCGCGGCACTAAAGAGTCTGACTGGGGTGGACTTCGGCCCGGCTGCCGGCGCGGACGACGACACCAAACTGGCCGCCGCCGCCGCCTGGCGCGTCTGGCTGGAAGCGAAGAAGAAGTAGACGGCCGATCACGAAGAATTGAACCGCCGAGACGCCGAGGGGCCAAGAAGACAGAGAACAAGATTTTTCTTTGTCTTCTTGGCCCCTCGGCGTCTCGGCGGTTCAAATTCTCTTTTTTCATTGCGAGGGTTTCCCATGCCGGATCCGAAGCCGTACCGCGTGGCCGTCGTCGGGCGCACCGGCAAGGGCAACTACGGCCATCAGCTCGATACCGTCTGGCTCAAGCACCCCCGCGCCGAGATCGTCGCCGTCGTGGACGAGAACGACGCCGGTCGCGCGGCGGCGCTGAAGAGACTCGGCGTGACGGCCGGGTACGCGGATGTCGGGAAGATGCTGACGGCCGAGAAGCCGCACATCGTCGCGCTTTGCGACCGACACGCCGACCGGCACCGCGACTGGCTGCTCGCCTGCGTCGAACACGGCGCGCACGTCTTCATCGAGAAGCCGCTCTGCCGTACCCTCGCCGAAGCGGATGAGATGGTCGCCGCATGCGAAAAGCACCACGTCCACTGTGCCATCGCGCACCAGACCCGCTACAGCTCGAAGGTGAAGGTGGTGAAGGACCTGATCGCCACCGGCCGCATCGGTGACGTGTTGGAACTGCGCGGTCACGGCAAGTGCGACCAGCGCGGCGGTGGGGAAGACATGATCGTCCTCGGCACGCACACGTTCGACCTCATGCGGCATCTCGCCGGCGACGCCAAGTGGTGTTTCGCCCGCATCCAGACCGACGGCCGCAAGGCGGTGGCCGGCGACGTGAAACAACTCCCCGAAGGTCTCGGCCTCGGCGTCGGCGACCAGATCGATGCGGTGTTCGGCTTCGCGGGGCTGGCGACCGGGCACTTCCACTCGCACCGGGCGAAGGAACTCGGCGGGTCAAAGTACTGGCTGGAAGTCCGGGGCACGAAGGGCATCATCCAGGTCGGGTACGGGCAACTGCCGTTCGCGTACCTGTGTGAAGACCCGACGTGGAACACCGGCAGCGGTAAGGTGAAATGGCAGCCGATCAGTTCCGCCGGGGTGGGCCAACCGGAGCCGCTGACCGCCGCGCAGCTCGGCAACTGGAACCGCCCCGTCGTCGATGACCTGATTGAGAGCATCGAGAACGACCGCCGCCCGCTGGGGAGCATTTACGACGGCCGCGCGGCGCTGGAAATGATCCTCGCCGTGTACGCCTCCCACCGCGCCGACCGGCCGGTCGATCTGCCGCTCAAGTCCCGCAAGCACCCGCTCAGCGGGTGGTGAGCCATGAGCAAGCCGTTCGACGCCAGCCTGAGTACGCTGATCGACGAGTTGAGTGGTACGCTACCGGTCGCAAGCTCCCGGCGACGTTCGGCGTTCGAGCGGTACCGCCAGAAGTTGCGGGAGCCGGCATTCCCGGATACCGTGGTGCCGACGCTGTTGACGACCTCGTTCACGTTGTGCGGACTTCGACACGACGCCAACATCATTCGGGAGTTGTACATGAGCCTCAGCCGCGTTCTCGAAGACTCCACGACCTATCAGTGGATCATCAAGCAGGGCTTTGCCAAGGGGTAAGCCGCCGGACGAGCGGAAGGGCGGGCCGAAGGCGAAGCGAACGAAGCCCGCAAACTGCTGCTCCGCCAGGGCCGGAAGCGATTCGGGGAACCGTCGGAGGCGCAGGCAGCCGCCCTCGCGGGCGTGGGTAGCCTCGACCACCTCGAACGGTTAGCCGACCGCATCCTCGATGTCGCGTCGTGGGATGACCTGCTTGCCACCCCGTAACCGGAGGCCCGCATGACCCGCCTACTCCTGCCGTTGTTCGCCGTCGCCCTGCTGATCGGGCTGGTGGCGGTGTCCGTTCCGGCCGAGCCGAAGTCGCCGGACGGGGAGTCCGTGGCCGCCCTCGTGGCGCAACTCGGGGACCGCGAATATGCTCGGCGGGAACAGGCCGTCGCGGCACTCGTGGCGCGCGGGGAGTCGGTGCTGCCGGCCGTGCGGGAGGCCGCCAACCGTAGCCCGAACCCGGAAGTCCGCTGGCGGGCGAGCCGCGCCTGGGATCGCATCCTGCGCGCGGCGGCCGTCAGCGAATCGACCGGCATGGAGTTCGTCGTCGTCCTGCCCGGTGAGTTCACGACGGGCGCGCCCCAGCGCGAACCGGGCCGGCGGATCGATGAGCGGGCGCACCCCGTCCGCCTGACGCACCGGTTCCTTATTGGCAAGCACGAAGTCACGCAGGCGGAATACGAGGCCGCGACCAAATTGACGCCGAGCCACTTCGCCGCCACCGGCGACGGCAAGGGTAAGGTCGGGTTGAAGACGGACACCTTCCCAGTCGAGAACGTCACCTGGTTCGACGCCGTCGCGTTCTGCAACGCCCTCAGCAAGAAGGACGGGTTCCCGGAGTTTTACACTTTAACGGACGTGAAACGGGAGGCGGGCGCGATCGCGTCCGCGACGGTGAAGACCGCCGGCGGGAACGGCTACCGGCTGCCGACCGAGGCCGAGTGGGAGTATGCGTGCCGCGCCGGGACCGACACCGCCTTCCACTTCGGGCCGCGCAGCCGGGGCGGGGAAGGGAACTTCAAGACCGTCATTCCCGGCGGGTACGGCGGTGACACCGTCCACCCGAGCAAGGGCCGCACCACCGCCGTCGGCGAGTACAAGCCGAACCGCTGGGGGCTGTACGACATGCACGGCAACGCCGCCGAGTGGTGCGACGACTGGTACGACGCCGGCT
>JBBRUO010000185.1:0-10026 GCA_038247725.1 Gemmatales bacterium | reverse complement strand
GCGAAGCCGCCCGTGTGTTCGACCCGGCCCTGCTCGAACCGGTCATCGCCGAACTGGCCCAACCCGGTGCCCGACCACCCGCCGAACGTCCAACGCCATCACCGCCTCCGCGTTGTCCGTGTCCCACCGCATCCCCGAACCTTTCAGCCGTCGCGTCAGCGTCTTGCGACACGACTCCGCCGGGCCGCTCCCGATCGACCACCCCTTCGCCAAAAACTCCGGATACTTGATCATCTCCCGACGCGCGCTCACGTACCCCAACAGCGCGTCCGCCGCCGCCCGCTTCGCCCCCCGCAGCCCGCTCCGCATCGTACCCGTCGTGCTTGAATGCGTGCAGCACCTCCCCCGCCCACAGCATTCCGGCCAACGCCGTCTCCCCGAACGTCGCCCGACGACCCGTGTGGATGGACCTCCCCACGTTTGGTGGACACCAAGTTAACGGTGTAAACTCCCCTCACGGGAGACCCACCGATGGCCACGACCCGCAAGACGTACACGGCCGAGTTCAAGCTCAACGCCGTCCGCATGGTGACCGATCAGCACCTCGCCGTGGCCGAAGTCGCCCGCCGCCTCGGCATCACCGAGAGCCGCCTCCACGACTGGCTCAAGGCCTTCCGCGCCCAGGGAGCGGACGCCTTCCCCGGTCACGGTCGCCTCGCCCCCCACGACGAGGAGCCGCACCGCCTCCGCGCCGAAGTCCAACGCGACATACCAATAGTGTTCGGCACGAAACTTGCTTTCGACGCCAGTCTCTTTGTTTTCAAAGGTTTTGCGATGGGGCGCACGGGTTTGTCATTCCCGCAGTGGGTTCCCTGTTCTGAATCCGGTGCCCAGGTTACATCGTTGCAGGTGTTACGCAGTTGGGGACGCAGGTACAGTAAAACGCCGGCGTTCGTTGCGAGGCGGGTCGGAAATCTCGTTTGGCACTCGCAAGAATCCAGCCTGGGTTGTGAACGCCTGTCCCCAACTGCGTAACACCTACGTTGAAAAACAAGGCAAAAACAATTTCCTTGGCAAGTTTCGTGCCGAACACTATTGAGCGATCCCTCGCAATAGTGTTCGGCACGGGAATTGCGCCGGGTTTGTATGGCGGGCTGGCGATGGGGTCGGGCCCGCCAAATTGACACCCGATCCTCCGTGCCGCCATGCCCCGCCACCGCAAACCGGCTCTTGCCGCGAAGTCCGTCGGCGGGCTGAAGTATTTCAAGCGATTCCAGCCACTCTTCGCACGACTCCACGAAGTCGGCACCGACAACGACCACGCCGGCAATCGACAACTCCACTTCGATCACTACGCCTCCCTCCTCCTGGACTTCTTCAACCCCGGCCTCACCAGCCTCCGGGCCATCCAGAAAGCCAGCGAACTCGACAAGGTCCGACGGAAACTCGGCGTCCCCCGCACCTCACTCGGAGCGCTCGGCGCCGCCGCCCGCGTCTTCGACCCCGAACCGCTCCGGGCCGTCATCGCCGAACTCGCCGCCGAGGCCCGGCCCCTGGAATCGGGCCGCGAGGCGGAGGTCCTACGGGGGTTGACCGCCGTCGATGGCTCCCTGCCGCCGGCGCTGCCGAAGATGGCGTGGGCGTTGTGGGTCGATGACACCCACCGGGCGGCTAAACTGCACCTGCACTTCGATGTCTTCAAGGGCGTCCCGTGCCGGGCCACGCTCACCCACGGCAGCGGCAACGAACGCCACCAACTCCGGGCCACACTCTCGGCCGACCGGCTTGACGTCATCGATCGCGGGTACGCCGAGTACCCGCTGTTTCAAGACATCATCGATGCCAAATCGAGTTTCATCGGCCGCATCCGCGACGATGCCGACTACCGGGTGGTCGAGGTACGTTCCCTCTCGGAGGATGCTCGTCG
Organism: Gemmatales bacterium; assembly: GCA_038247725.1. Classification (GTDB taxonomy): domain Bacteria; phylum Planctomycetota; class Planctomycetia; order Gemmatales; family Gemmataceae; genus JALHQU01. The sequence goes on along the minus strand of JBBRUO010000185.1, from coordinate 8,159 downwards.
GGCGGGTGTGGTGTGGGATCGGGTGGTCTGGCTGGGCGGCTCGCAGAGTGGCCAGGTGTTCCGACAGACGCTCCGCATCGCGGCGGTCGCGACCGGCAAGACGGACCGCCAGGGGCAACCCGAAGTCCTGCTGTTGGCGAGCAATTGCCCGGATCTGGACGCCGCGTGGATCGCCTTGGGGTACCAGTTCCGCCGGACGGTGGAACTGTTTTTCCGCTGGTTCAAGTGCGTTCTCGGATGCCAACACCTGCTATCGACGTGTCGGAACGGGGTGGCGATTCAGGTGTACCTGACTCTGACTCGTGTTTCGGACTTATTTGGGGGGTCAGAAAACCAAGAATTCCTGGTATTTATAGGGTTCGGCTGACTTAAATGCAGGTTGGGTGACACCGTGAAGCACACGACAATCGCAAAAAGCCCGCGATTTCCAAGACCCTTCGTTCTACAAGTCCGAAACACAAATCAGAGATTGAAGAGAAGCGGACGGAACCACGAAGTGCACAAAGCAAACGAAGGAAAAGGACCGAGCAAAACTTATGAATCTAGGTGTTACGCAGTTGATGGGTTTTGTACAGTACTTCAGGCTCAAAAAATGAGTCTGGAGCGCGAATTTTGCGACCCTGAACTCAGCAAACTAGTGTACAAAACCCATCAACTGCGTAACACCTAGAATCTTTGTGTTCTTCGTGTCCTTCGTGATTCAAAATCTTCCCCTACTTCAACCGCTGAAAAGCCTTGGGCGTGAGTGTGTCGCGCTGGATTTTGGCGACTCTGGGCGAACCCGGCCCGCGAGGGCCGTGGGTGGTTGGAGTCGCCAAACCCGATTGCGGAATGGCGGTTTTCCTCTCGTCTTTTCACACCGACCATGTTATAGTTCCAACACGAGTATTAACGCGCTGCGGCGCTCGATCCGTTTCCGCCCAACCCCACAGGTTCCGTCCCATGAGCCGGATGAGCCGCGAATTCAGCCTGGTGCTTCTCGGGTCTGGCATCCTTTCCGCCGGCTATTTCACCGCCCCGTCGCCCGAAGACGAGATGGAGAAGAAGCAGGAAGAGCAAGCCGCCGCCCGCACCGGTCACGGCAGCGGCTACCGCCACGGCGGCGGCATGTTCCTGTTCATCCACAGTCCGTACTACGGCGGCGGGTCGGTCAACGGCCGCCCGGCCGCGTACTCGCCGACTACCCGCTCCGGCGGCCTCGGCGCGGCCGGCCGCGCCTTCTCCGGCGGCGGGAGCTGACCCGATGCGGCGCATGACCGTCGAGCCCCGGCCCGACTGGCAACGGCGGGTGGAGGAATTGGGGCTCCATTTCCACACCCTCCGCGGCGAGCCGTACTGGGATGAGTCGGCCTGCTACATCCTCTCCCGGCACGAGGTCGATACCCTCGAACGGGCGAGCTACGCCCTGTGGGAGATGTGCCTGGAACTGGTCCAGCACGTCCTCGACAACCGCATGTTCGGCCTGTTCCTGATCCCGAAGGAATACGAAGAGATCATCGTCCGCTCGTGGGAAGAGGACTGGCCGTCGGTGTACGGCCGGTTCGACCTCGCCTACGACGGCGTCAGCCCGCCGAAGCTCCTCGAGTTCAACGCCGACACCCCGACGGGGCTAGTCGAGGCCAGTGTCGCCCAGTGGCAGTGGCTCAAAGACGTGGACGAGAACGGCGACCAGTTCAACACCATCCACGACCGCCTGTTGGAGGCGTGGGCGGCCGCCCGCCAGTTCGACGACAGCCCGCTCCACTTCGCCGCCATCGAGAGCAACGTCGAGGACTACATCACCGTCGAGTACCTCCGCGACACGGCCATTCAGGCCGGTCTCGAGACGCGGTACATCGACATCGGGAAGGTGGGCTTCGATGCGTCCGCCCGCCGGTTCGCCGCGCCGGGGAACGTGCCGATCAAGCAGATGTTCAAGCTGTACCCGTGGGAGTGGATCGTCCAGGACGAGTTCGGCAAGCACATCCCGTCAGCTAAGACGCGGTGGATCGAGCCGCCGTGGAAGATGATCCTCAGTTGCAAGTCCATCCTCCCGCTGCTGTACCAGTTGAACCCGGAGTCGCCGTTCCTGTTGCCGGCGTGGTTCGACCGGCCGGAGTTCGGCAGCTACGTCCGCAAGCCGGTCCACGCCCGCGAGGGGGCGAACATCCAGGTGGTGATCGACGGGCAAGTCGAGCAGGACACCGAAGGCCCCTACGACACGGCGGTGAGCGTGTACCAGCAACTCGCCCCGCTGAAGGCGCACGACGGCAAGTACCCGATCCTCGGCAGTTGGATGATCCACGGGTGGGCGTGCGGCGTCGGCATCCGCGAGGACGACCAGTTGGTCACGCAAAACACCAGCCGCTTCGTCCCCCACCGCATGGCGGAATAGGTTTCTGGTTCCCCTCTCCCCTGGTGGGAGAGGGGGACAAGCCAAATCCCATGAAAAGCTACCGGTACGAGCAACTGGATCCGGACGCCAAGGCGTACCTGCGGTTCGTCCGCGACGGCAAGGGCCGCGGCGCGCCGGGCGTGTACCTGACGTTCCCCACCAACCGGCCGACGTGGGCGCTCGTCATCGGCCTTGTCGTCCTGCCGCTATTCCTGTGGATCGGGTACACGTCCACCAAGGCCGGGTGGGCGGTGGCCATGCTCCAGACGGCTGGCGTCGTCCTCGGCGGGTGGCTCATCGTCTTCGCCTTCCGCCGCTGGCTGGCCAGCCCGGACAAGTACGCGGGGAACTTCGTCTACTTCGACCCCGAACACGTCTTCTACGGCCTCGGCGAGGAGATTCAGATCGCCAAGGTCGGCCGGGATCCGGTGGTCGAGCCGCGGGGCGAGAACATGGTGCGATTCGACACCGAGCGTGGGGCGTTCACCGTTCCGGCGCAAGGGCGGGTACTGGCCCAGTACGTCACCGACTACTACGAGGCGGTGAAGTGGGTGCAGGGCCGCACCGACGGCACCTGGGTCGGGCTGAACTCGGCTGAGACCGGGGCCGTCGCCCGCTTCCTCGTCGAAGAGGACCGCGAGCCGAACACGGTCGCCGACACCGGGCTGGAAGTCGAAGAGATCCCGAACCAAGTGTCGGCGGGAAGCGGCGGCGGCTTCGGTCTGATGCGGTACCTGATCGTGCTAGGGGCCGCCGCCGGCGTGTTCGCGCTGTTCGCCTTCACCAACCCGTCCATCCAGGACGACATGGCGTTCAACGCCGCCAAGGAACAGATCGGGAAGGAGAAGGCGAAGGGTATCACCGGCGCGTGGGCGCTGCGGGACTACCTCCTGAACGACCGCAACCAGCGGCACCGCCAGGACGCCGAGAAGTTGCTGTCCGACCTGTACACCGCCCCCATCGCCCGCCTCCAGGCGGACATCGACGACCCCAACAACCAGGAGGCGGCGGCGAAGGCCCTCCGCGCCGAAGTGGTGGCGATCCTCCAAGACCTGCGGACGACCCAGACGCCGGTCATCTCCTTCCGCATCTCGTTGGACGGCACCGAACTGCCCGGTGATCGGGGCAAGCAGGTCCGCAGCCTGTTCGCCGACGGGTTCGCCACCGCCGTCGGCAAGGACCTGGTGCTGGGGTCGGCCGCCCCGGACGGGAAAAAGGCGCACATCGAAGTGAGTTACGGCCGTGCCGGTCAGGGCGACTCGTTCAACTGGACCGTCGAGGTGCGCACCAAGCCCGACCAAGTGGTGGCCGCCACCGCCACCGGGACTACCCCGGTCGGGCAGCAAATGGGCGGCGGATTCGGAATGCCGCTCGGAGGCGGCGGGATCGGCCAACCGGCCTACCCGAGCCAACAGACGTTCGTCACAGACGGCGAGCAGTGGACCGCCAACGAGCCGCTGAAGAACGTCCTCGGTGAGGACGACGCGGTGTACCGCGCGGTGTTGACGAAGATGGTCGGCACCGCCCCGTCCCGACCGATGGCCAACCAGTGACGCGGCCACGCGGTTGACTCCCACGGCCGCACCGGACTCGGAGTCGAGTCCGGTGCGGCCGTTCGGCGTTATCCCGGCGCGCCGGCCGACAGTCGGGGTTGTGTTCGCGGTTCGCCCCTGATACATAGCGTGTGGAACTTACCCACACACCCACCACGGGCGCATGAAGACTACCGCCGCCGTCCTCGTCGAATTGGGCAAACCGCTGGAACTGGCGGACCTCGACATTCCCACGCTGAAGCCGGGCCAGTGCCTCATCGAAGTCGCTTTCAGCGGCGTCTGCCACACGCAGGTGGGCGAGGCCCGCGGGCACCGGGGCGAGGACAAGTTCCTGCCCCACTGCCTCGGCCACGAGGGGAGCGGGTACGTCCGTGAGGTCGGTCCCGGCGTCACCAAGGTGAAGCCCGGCGACGCCGTTATCCTGTCGTGGATCAAGGCGAGCGGCATGGACGTGCCCGGCACCGTGTACGAGTGGAACGGCCGCAAGGTGAACGCCGGCGGCATCACCACTTTCTCTAACTTCAGCGTGATCGCCGAGAACCGGCTCACCGTCATTCCGGAAGGCTTGAGCCTGCGGCACGCGGCCCTCATCGGGTGCGCGGTGCCGACCGGCGCGGGCGTGGTGTTCAACACCGCCCAACCGAAGCCGGGGCAAAGCGTCGTGGTGTTCGGCGTCGGCGGCATCGGTAACTGCGCCGTGGCCGCCGCGAGCGTGTCCGGGTGCGTGCCGGTCATCGCCGTGGACATCAACCCGGACAAACTGGCCCTGGCGAAGAAGTTCGGGGCGACCCACACCATCGATTCCAAGCAGTCCGACGCGGTGGCGGAAATCCAAAAGCTCGTGAAAGGCGGGGTGGATTTCGCCATCGAAGCGACCGGAGTGCCGGCCGTGATGCGGCAAGCGCTGGCGTGCGTCCGGCAGCAGGGCGGCACGGCGGTCGTCATCGGCAACGCCAAATTCGGCGACAAGTTGGAGTTCGACCCGCGCGAGCTGAACATGGGCAAGCGGCTGCTCGGCACCTGGGGCGGCGACAACGTGCCCGACCGCGACTACCCCCGCTACGCCCGGCTGATGATGAGCGGGAAGATGGACCTGGAACCGCTGCTCGGCAAGAGCCACTCGCTGGCGGAAGTGAACGCCGCCCTCGACGACCTGGAACACGGCCGCGCCGCGAGGCCGTTGATTCAGATGATGTGACGGGAAGAAAGACTAACCACAGAGGCACAGAGACACAGAGAAGACAGGAGAAATTGAGTTGAAGAGTGATGATCGCTCTCTTCTCTCCCTCCGCCTTTTTGAACTCTCCTTCTTCTTGTCTTCTCTGTGTCTCTGTGCCTCTGTGGTTAGTTCTTCTTTCTTGTTGGACCCCCAATGCTCATCGGCCTCGACTTCGACAACACGATCGTTCGGTACGACCGGCTGTTCCACCGGCTGGCGACGGAGCGCGGGCTACTGCTCGAACCGGTGGCCGAGAACAAGACCGCCGTCCGCGATTACCTGCGGCGGATCGGCCGCGAACCGGACTGGACCGAGATGCAGGGCGTCGGGTACGGCCCGCGGATCGCCGACGCCGAGCCGTTTCCGGGCGTGAAGGACTTCCTGGCGGCGTGCCTCGCGGCCGGGACGGAGGTGCAAATCGTCAGCCACAAGACCAAGCACCCGTATGCCGGCCCGCCGTTCGACCTGCACGAGGCGGCGCATAACTTCCTCACCGCGCACGGGTTTTACGACACCGCTGTCACCGGGCTGTCACCGGAGCGGGTGAACCTGGCCCTCACCAAGCGGGCGAAGATCGACCGCATCGCGGAACTGGGGTGCGACGTGTTCGTTGATGACCTGACCGACATCCTGGCCGAGCCGGGCTTCCCGGCGAAGACGCGGAAAGTGCTCTTCGACCCGGCCGACCAGTTCGCCGACGACACCAGCTACACCCGTGCGAACAGTTGGGCGGACGTGACGGCGGCCGTGTTCGGGGGGCCGGCATGAGTGTCGATCCCGACGCGCTGGCGAAACTCGTCGCGTCCGCCGGCCTGGGCGCGGTCGCCTTCACCGACCCGCTCAATGGCGGCAAGAACAACCGCGTCTACCGCGTCGGCACGTCGAAGGGGCCGGTGTTGCTGAAGTCGTACTTCCGCCACCCGGACGACCCGCGCGACCGCCTCGGCACCGAGTTCGCCTTCGCCCGCTTCGCCTGGGACCACGGCGTCAGGTGCATCCCGCAACCATTCGCCTGCGACCCCGTGGCAGGGTTGGGGCTGTTCGAGTTCGTCGTCGGCCAACCGCTGGAAGCGGGCGGAGTGACCGCCGACCATGTGACACAGGCGCTGGAGTTTTTCGTCCGGTTAAACCACGCGAAATCGGACGCAGTCGCGTTGCCGAACGGGTCGGAGGCGTGCTTCAGTCTGGAAGACCACTTCGGCACCATCGCCCGCCGAGTGGAGCGACTGAGAAGCATCGAGCCGAAAACCGAACTCGACCGCGAAGCGGTCGAGTTCGTCACGCGCGAGTTCTTCCCCGTCGCGGCGCTGGTGTTCGACACGGCCCGCCGGCAAGCCGTTGAACAGGGGTTAGACATCGGCACGCCGCTCGACGCCGCGAACCGCTGCCTGTCGCCGTCGGACTTCGGCTACCACAACGCCCTGCTCACCGCGTCGGACGGCAAGCTGCGATTCCTCGACTTCGAGTATGCCGGGTGGGATGACCCGTCGAAGTTGGTCGGCGATTTCTTCTGCCAGCCACAAGCCCCGGCCCCGGTGAGCGAGTTCGAGCGGTTCGTGGAAACGGTCGCGAATGCGATGCCGACCCCGGAGTTGCATGCCGCCCGTGCGAAACTGCTACTGCCGATCTACCGCGTGAAGTGGGTGTGCATCCTGCTGAACGACTTCCTGCCGGTCGGGGGAAGTCGGCGGGCGTTCGCCGGCCCCGGCGCGGAACAGGAGAGCCGTAAGGCCGCGCAACTGGCGAAGGCCCGCGCGGCGGTGCAATGTCTTGGCGAGCGGGGGGCGTAAGCCCCCTGTTGCCAGGCGTAGAAACAGGGGGCTTACGCCCCCCGCTCGCCAAGAGCGGCTACCCAAACGTCGTCACGGATTGGACCCATGAACAAAGTTGTCGTCCTCGGCGCGAACTCGTTTTCCGGCCAGGATTTCGTCGACCTGTTACTCGATGACCCGGCTTACAAGCAGGTCATCGGCGTCAGCCGGTCGGCCGAGCGGGGCCCGCTGTTCCTCAAGTACGGCACCCGCCCGGACCTGTCGCAGTATCGCTACCACGCCCTCGACATGAACCGGGACATGCCGCGCATCCTGGAAATGCTCGACCACGAGCAGCCGGACGCCATCGTCAACTTCGCCGCGCAATCCGAAGTCGCGCCGAGTTGGGACCACCCGGAACACTGGTTCCAGACGAACGCCGTCAGCCTGTCGCTATTGGTGAACCACCTGCGGAAGCAGAAGTACCTGAAGCGGTACGTCCACATCTCGTCGCCGGAGGCCTACGGCAGTTGCGTCGGCAACGTGACCGAGGAATCGCCGCTGAACCCGAGTACGCCCTACGCCAGTTCAAAGGCGGCGGCGGACTACCTGCTCAAGAACTACGCCACGCAATTCGGCTTCCCGCTGCTGACGGTGCGAGCCACGAACGTGTACGGCGCGCGGCAGCAGTTGTTCAAGATTATTCCCCGCTCGGCCATCTTCATTCGCCTGGGCAAGGTGATCGAGTTGCACGGCGGCGGGCGGGCAGTGAAGTCGTACATCCACATCCGCGACGTGAGCAACGGCGAAAAGGCGATCCTTGAGCGCGGGCGGATCGGGCAACTGTACCACCTCTCGCCCGACCAGGGAGTGGCGGTGAGAGAGGTGGTCTCGACAATCTGCGAGAAACTGGGTAAACCCTTCGACCAGGCGGCCCGCACGGTGGACGAGCGGCCCGGCCAGGACGCCGCCTATGTCATCGACTCGACCAAGGCCCGCACCGAGCTGGGGTGGAAGCCGACGATTTCCTTGGACGCCGGCCTCGCCGACGTGACCGCGTGGGTGAACGAGTACTGGGACGAGATTCAGACGCAGTCGCTCAGCTACGACCACAAGGCCTGACCCGAACCGGTCACGGAGGACGCGGAATGCCCTGCGGCATCGGTTTCATTCAGTGGTTGAGCGACGGCGGCTACCTGCCGACGGCCGGCCGCGTCCTCGACCTCGGCGGGTCGCGACTGCTCGGGGCGACGCCGGACGAG
>JBBRUO010000184.1:0-10136 GCA_038247725.1 Gemmatales bacterium | reverse complement strand
TCGCGGGGGATGTGCGACAGGTCGAGGTACACGTTCGGGTGCTGGGTTCGCTCCATCGTGCGGAAGATGGCGCGGGCCACCACGTCCCGCGGGGCCAACTCGTGCCGGGGGTCGTCCGTCAGCATGAAGCGGTCGCCGTGGACGTCGCGGAGGTACGCCCCCTCGCCCCGCACGGCTTCGCTCACCAGGTAGCGGGCGGACCCGGCGACGTACAGGATGGTCGGGTGGAACTGCATGAACTCCATGTCCCGCACCTCCGCCCCGGCGCGGTGAGCGGCGGCCATCCCGTCACCGGTGGCGACCGGCGGGTTGGTGGTCTCGCGGTACACCATGCCGCACCCGCCGGACGCCAGGATCACCTGTTTCGCCCAGATCAGCTCCTTGGCGATCCCCGGCCGCCAACACATCGCCCCGACGCACGCGCCGTCGGCCGTCAGCAGGTCCACGGTGAAGGTGTCGTCCCAGAGGGTGATGTTGTCGGCCGCTTTCGCCCGCGCGATGATCGCCCGCATGACCTCGTGGCCGGTGCCGTCGCCGAGCGCGTGGACGATCCGCCGGTGGCTGTGGCCGCCCTCGCGGGTGAGGGCCAGTTCGCCGTTTTCCAGGTCGAACTGGGTGCCCCACTGCACCAGTTTCTCGATTTCAGCGGGGGCCTCGCGGACGACCATCTGGACCACCGCCGGGTCGCACAACCCGTCGCCGGCGACGTGCGTGTCCCCGACGTGGTTCTCGAACGTGTCGTCCTTGGCCAGCACGCTGGCGATGCCGCCCTGGGCGTAGGTGCTGTTGCTCTCGGTGATGCGGTCCTTGGTGGTGACGAGCACGTCCAGATCCGGCGGCACCTCCAGGGCGGCGCGGAGGCCGGCGATGCCCGCGCCGATGACGAGCACGTCGGTGAACCGGTGGATGGCCTTGCTGGCGTCGAAACCGGTCAGGTAGCGGGGGGTGGCGGTCATGAGAGGGGAACCGGAGGGCCGTGGCGTGGGCGAGTCCTCATTGTAGGCCCGCCGCCCCGGCCCCATGTCACTCCCCGCTGAGCGGCCCGGCGGCGAGTTCCGGCAGGTGTTCGCCTAGCGCCGCCAGGAGCTGCTTCATCGTCGGCGAGCCGACGAACACGTGCCCCGGCTGGGACTTCAACCCGTCCACCCACTTCCGCTGGTCTTCGCCGAGGATGAGGACCGCCCCCAGGTCCAGGTGCATGGCGCTGGCCTCGTTCGTGACCCGGCGGAACACCTCGATGCCCTCGCCGCCGGCCGTCCGCGCGTCGATGACGATGGCGTGGAACGGCTGCGTCTGGTACCGCTTCACCGCCTGCGTGGCGTCCAAGGAGATGAGCACCCGGAAGCCGAACTTCTTGAACTTCTCGCGGAACACGTCTTGCAGCTTGGCGTTCCCCTCGACCACGTACAGGGTGGGCGGGCCGCTCGCCCGCCGCACCCCCGTCACGTCGCCCTGCCCGCTCAGTTCCAACAGGGCCGTCTTCACCGCCTCGTGGAACTGGGCCGGCGTCTGGAACCGCTGGCTCGGCTCCAGGGCGATGGCCTTGGCGATCAGCCGGATGACCGGCATCGGCAGGTCGTGCTGCTGTGCCAGCCGGGGGAAGTTGGCCTCCGCGTCCTCGAACCGGCGGCGGGCCATGCGGGCGTACTTGTCCTTCGTCGGCGGCACCAGCGGCACCCCGGTGATGGCCTCGAACAGGACGTGGCCGAGGAAGTAGATGTCCGAGCGGATGTCCCCGGACGGCACCCCGGTGGCCCGCTCCAGGCCGGCGTAATCGACCGTCCGGTCGGCCTGCTCGTCGTCCTGCTTCTTCACCCCGGCCATGATCAGCTCGGCCCCCTGGCTCACCTCGGCCAGCCCGAAGTCCACCAACTTCGCCACCTTGTCGGTGCCGATCAGGATGTTCGACGCCTTGATGTCGCGGTGGCTCAGCCCGCGGCTCCACCCGTAGGCCAGCCCGGCGGCGCACTCCTCCATGATCCGCAGCCCCTCCTCCGGGGCCAGCTTCTTGCGGATCGCCTGGATGTCCCGCAGGGTGCCCCCCTCGACGAACTCCATGACGATGAAGTACGCGCCGGTGGCCGCGTCCTTCGACACCGCCAGGATGCGGACGATGTTCGGGTGCTCGATGCTCATCCCGATCCGCCCTTCCCGCTCGAACGACTCGATCCGCTTCGGGTCCTCCGTCCACCGCCGCCGCAGCACCTTCACCGCCACCACCTGCCCGCTGCGGGGGTCGTCCCCGCGGTACACCCGGCCGAAGCTGCCGGACGCGATCTTGTACAGGATGCGGTACCCGCCCAGCAGGTACCCGTCGGTGTCCCCCTTCAGCAGTTTGGTGGACTGGAACGGGGTGAGCAGCCGCTTCCGCTCCAGCAGCCGGACGAACTCGACGGCCGGGCCTTTCGGGTCGTCCAACTCGAACAGCAGTTCCTTGACGGTCGGCTCGTCGATCAGCCCGAGGCGGACGACTTGCTGGGCGACGCCGGTGGCGTCAACGGGTTCGGCCATGGGAACGGACACCGGAACGGACGAGGGCGGGAGAACCGATGCGAGTACTTTACCCGACGGCGGTTGTTCGGAAAACAGCCGAGTTGCGAGGGATGGGCGACGGCGGGCGATTCCTCACAGCATCGTCCACACCAGCCCCCAGCCGAGGACACACCCGCTGGCGACGAGGACCGTCACCAGCCCGGCGACCAGCGCGGCACGGACGCGGAAGGCGAAGCGGTCGTGGCGGTCGGCCAGGGCCGGCCGGTCGGCGACGCGGTACAGGAAGTTCACGCGGGTGGTCGCCGGCCCGTGCTGCCACGCCTTCACCCACGCCCCCACCCGCCGCCACCGCCCCGCCTTCTCGTCGCCGCCGCCGCCGCCCAGCAGTACCACCCGCTCGAGCGCGCGGGCCATCGTCCGCGCGCCGGTGCCGCACACCGGCCCCCGGCCGACGGCCAACGGGGTGTCCGCGTCGTGGCGGTCGCACGCCGGGTTCCCGCACGACACCGCCCGCGCGCCGGCCACGTCGGCCTGCCGCTCGCACACCCGCGACAGGAAGCCGAAGACGACGAACAAGTAGCCGGCCAGCAGGCCGAACAGGGCGATCGGCCCCAACCCGCCGGGCAGGTCCCAATCCGGCCCGAACGCCAGCGTCGTGACGGCGGTCAAGGCGAAGGCGGCGGCGGTCAGGCTCAGCACGAGGAAGGCGTAATAAAAGGGCAGGTGCCCGTGCCGCGCGTGGCCGACCTCGTGGCCGAACACGGCGTCCAGTTCGTCCGCCGGCAGGGTGTCCAGGATTTTGTCCGTGAAGACGATCACGCGGGTCGGTCGCACCAGCCCCAGGATCATCGCGTTCGACACCGCCCGACGGGTCGGCCAGAACAGCAGTTGACCACGGAATCCGAGCCGTGCGGCGGTGGCCGTCAGGCGGTCCCGACACGGCCCGGCGGGGAACGGGCGGAACCCCAGCACCCACCGCGCCAGCAGCGGCATGAACACCACCAGCGCGACGAACGCGAGCGTGCTGAGCAATTGATACCACCACGCGCCGGCCAGCGACGGGGCGAACTCGGTGACGGCCCGCTGCCCGGTAATCAGCAGTACGGGCGTCAGGATCAGCAGCGCGAACTGCCGGGCGTGGAACAGGACGAACGCCGGCAGCGACCAGAAGTGCTCCCCGTCGGTCGAATGCGCCGCGTGCAGCGCGCGTTCGGCCGGGTAGTAGACGAACCAGTTCGCCGCCACGAGCAACAGGTACGGCCCTGGTATCAGGAGTTCGGCGAACGGAGCCAACCGCTCGCCGGACTCGGTGGGGACGAGGAAGGCGGTTCGCACGGCCCAGCCCCAGCCGAGGCCGATGCAGGCGGCCGTGCCGACGATGTTGAAGACGAACAGCCGCCGCCGCCAACGGTAGAACGCGATCTCGGCGCGAGACTTCCCGGCGTGCCGGCTCACCACCGCGCTCAGCGTGACGGCCGCTAGCAGTGCGGCGGTGAGGAACCCGCCGGTGATCGCCCCCGCCGACCCGAGTGCCGGTTCGGGCCACTCCACCGGCAGGCAGGCGGCGGTCAGGAACAAAATGACGAGGATCGGCATGGGGTATACTGGGGGACCGCCGGGAGGAACCGGGCGCGGACGGCTACCAACATGATATGCCCGCCTGTTACACGAACCGCCTGGGGAATGGCACTTCCGTATTCAGATCGCGTTTATTCGTCGGGGTTTGCGTCATTCCGTCTGTGTCCCGTCTGGGCGACCAACTCGGCCCGTCGGGTTGCACGCGGCCGCGTCAGCCGGGGGTACACTTTCGGCCGTCGCTGGACCTCGCGTGGCTCGCACCGACCCGGACGCCTCCCCACCCGACGACCGCCGACCGCGTGCCACCTCGCGACCAAGGCGGAATCGCCGTCGAAACCCGGACAATCCGGACGCCTTGGCGTCCCCGCCGAAGGTTCTCGTCGAACCCACCCAGTTACACACGGAAGTGCCAGTCTTCATCGGGTTCATGTCTGAGGTGGCACGGCGTACAATTCCGCCACCCCTCGGAGTCGCACGCATGGCCTCGCACGTCGATCAGGTGCGGGAGTTGATCGCCGAGGCGCGAAAGCTGCCCGACAGCCTGACCAAGTTCGACCTGCTCGACGAAGCCGTCCGCCTCGCCGACCTGCACCAGGACATCCGCCTCGGCGTCGATGCCCGCCTGCCGTTCCTGCACGTCGCCCGCAACCTGCTCCGCGGCGACCAGATGGCCGTCGCTTTCACCTGGTGCTTGCACCAGTACGACCAACAGCCGGAGTTGTTCGCCGGCCGCGACCTGCTCGATGACTACGCCGAACTCATCGGCCAACTGGCCAACTTCGATTCGATCACCCGCCGGCAACTGGACGACATGTTCGACGACCTGTCCGCCCGGATGACCGGCGAGGGGCGGTCGCTGGCGCTGGTGTGGGCGATGAAGCGGGAGTTGGCCCCGGACGTGGGCGACCGCGACCTCAGCCGCGAGGCGATGCGGCAACTCGGCCGGCTGGGGCGGGACGGCCAACTGTCCACGGCCAACCGCTTCTACCACACCCTGTTCGTCGGCGACGAGGACGAGGCGATGCGGATCGCCGACGCCGACTGGCTGACGCCGGGTCGGTCGCTGCCGCCCAGCACCAAGTGGTACAAGTGCCTGATCCTGTTGCTGAAGCGGGGCCGGTGGGACGACCTGCGGCGGTGGCAGAACCGGGCGATCGGAGCGGTGCGGGTCCACGACACCTACTACTGGGAGTACGGGGCCGTCGTCGCGTCGCTGGCGTTGAGCGGGCGAGTGCCCGAAGCCGTGAAGTTGTGTGGCCAGTGCCAGCGGGCCATCCGCGAGTTCACCGACCCGCTCACTCGCCTGCACTTTCATCTGAATATGGTCGTCCTGTTCGACCGGCTGCACGCGCTGGGCACGGAGACGGTGCTGGTGCGGTTCAACGACACCGCACCAGGCCGGCGGCCGAACGGCCGGTACGTCGTCGCCGAAGTCCGCGAGTGGATGCGCCGCGAGGCGACGGAACTGGCCGCGCGGTTCGACCGCCGCAACGGCACCGACTACTACGCCGAGCAACTCCGCGAGCGCACCGACTGGCAACGGTTCGCCCGGCCGCCGGAGTGACAGGGGGGAAACGACCGACCGGGCCGGCGAGGTTCGTCCCCTCGTCGGCCCGGTCGGTGTTGCTGGAGTGGTGGCCACCCAGTTACCCAGTTAGCGGCGGCGGAAGATCCGCAGGTCGCGGGGGGTCAACCCGTAATGCTTGTAGATCTCGGTGCGGTACGCGGGCGCGTAGAAGGTCGGGTACGTCGTGCTGGTGTACGTCGGGAGCACCTTGTACTGCTCGACGGTGAGCGGCAGGGTGGCCATCTTCTTGGCCGGGTCGAACTGGGCCGCGTCGAACGGTACGGTGAACAACCTGCCGCCGGTCTCGACGATCATGTACTCCATGTTGCCGGCCTCGTCGAACACCAAGTCGTCCACGGTGCCGACGGGGTCCGCCTGCTTCGGCAGTGCGATCTTCATACCCAGGACTTCCTTCGCCCGGTACGACTTCAGGGTGCCTTCGGCGGGCAAGGGGACGGGGACGGGAACCTGCTGTTGGGCGGTCGCCGTCGTCGCGGTGAGTAGGAACGCCGCCAACGCGCCGCCGCGCACCAAGTTGCTGAGTTTCATGGAGACACCTTTTCATTCGGGGAATGGGATCGATCCGGAGACGGCGAAACGACCGTGTTTCGCCATCCGACCCACTCCCGTCAACGCAATGGACGTGCCGAGCGGCCGCGAACGCGATTCGGGGAATCGCGGTGACGACTCTTCCTGTCGGCAACCGGGAGTCGGGCGGCGGCGGGGAGCAAGGCGTTTGGCGGATGGCCGTGACCCCAGCGGGTCACGGCCATCCGCCGAACGTCCAAAGACGCCATTCACGGACTGGCGTGTTTAGCAGGTCGTCCAGCAACTCTTCATTTCGCTTCACACAATTGTCTATCAAGGAGCAATTTAGCCGTCTAACGATGTCTATTTTCAACGGCAGATACTCGACATGCGTTCAAAATACGGTCGAAAATCTCGGTTTTTTCCCCACGGGGCGTTGACAGATATAGTGAACTGGTGTACATTTCCCTCACAAGGCCGCAATGAGGAGTTGGCGGATTCCAACCCTCCCCGTTCGACCTTCCCCCGACCCCACCGACCGCGGACAACATCAGGAGGCGATCATGGAAAGCTGGCGCATGGTGTGGCGAGACGGTTTCGCTCCTCTGCTCTCGACCACTGGGCTGATGTCCTTACGGGACGCCCTCCGGAGCGACGACCCGCGGTTGGTGCAGGGGGCGACCACCACCCCGCCGCCGTTGCTCTGCGTGCAGGACTGGCCGGTCGAGTCGTGCTGTGCCCTGGGGTACTGCGGCTGGCAGGGGGACCGACTCGACACCGTCGGCGAGGTCGAGGAGTTCTTCGCCAAGTGCTGCTTCGAGGCCGACACCCGCCTCGGCGAGCCGGCCGCCTGCCGCTGGTTCCTCAACTGGTTCGACGACACCCCCCGCGCGGACATGCGGCGGGAACTGCTGGCCGAAGTCGAACTGGCCCTGGCCGACCGGTTGGATGTCGGTCGCCCGGTGATGCCGGCCGCCGTCGAACCGGCGTTCGCCGAGCCGGGCCACAAGGCGACCTTCGACGCCGCGTGACACGCGAACATTACTGTACACCAAACCATTACCCCGAGCCAAACCGAATCCCGACGAACAGGTGCCCCGCCATGATCCCGATCTGCAAGCACTGCCGGACGAACAAGGTGAACCGCCCGCGCGGGTTGTGCTGGAACTGCTACTACGCCCCCGGCGTCCGCGAGCAGTTCCCCAGCACCAGCAAGTACGCCCGGCGGGGCGAGGGGAACTTCACCGGCAACGCGCCGTTCGACGCGCGGCCGACCACCCACCCGCCGGGCACCCCGGAGAAGATGGCCGTGATGGCCGACCGAGCGAAGCGGAAGCTGGCCCTGTGGCACCCGCTGGACGCGCAGTTCGAGGGCGACCCGAAGCCGCTCAGCGTCCTGAACCTCTCACAGTTGGCGATGGCGGGGTGAAACACCCGACGGGTCGCGCAGGGACCGCGCGGGTGGTAGGGGCACCCGATCCACGACGGATCGGCCCGCCGGAACAATCCAGGTGTCCGGGCCGCGGCGACTGTCGGCCGGACCCTCGCGGCGGGGGCAGGAAGCGGCCCCCGCCGCGTTTTTTCGCGCCCGGCTGGCGCGGCTGACGCGGTCGTGATGGGGGCGGTGGGGGGCACCCGGCAGTCAGTCGTACCGCGTGGGCGGGTCGAACCGTTCGTAGGTCACGCGGCGGCGGCGGGTCGCCGTTTTCCGACCCCGCTGACGTTCGGAACTGTCATTCGTGACGTATGGTTGCCGAAGATTTCGCGAACCGCGAGTGGCGTACAACGGAGGGATGCCCATGCTCGTCTTGAGTCGAAAATTGGGAGAAAAGATCTTCATCGGCGAGAACATCTGCATCACCGTGGTGGACATCGACCGGGGGAAGATCCGGCTCGGGATCGAGGCCCCGCGGGAGGTGGCCATTTACCGCCAGGAGTTGTTGCCGCTCGCCCAGCAGACGGGCCTGACCCAGTCGCCGCAGCAGAAACTGCCGTCCGCCGGCTGACCACACCCACCCTGGTCGGTTCGCGCCTCCGCCCGCCGCCGCTTCTCCCGCGGTGGTCGGGCGTTTTTCGTTGGCGGTCCTGTCACTCTTGCGGGGTGAACGTCAGGGCGGCGGAGTTCATGCAGTACCGCAGGCCGGTCGGCTTCGGGCCGTCTTCGAAGACGTGGCCGAGGTGGGCGTCGCAGCGGCTGCAAGTGACTTCCGTGCGGCTGCCGAACAGCCCGCCGTCCTCGAACAGCGAGACGGCGTTGTCGTCCGCCGGCTGCCAGAAACTCGGCCAACCGGTGCCGGAGTCGTACTTCGTGGACGAGTCGAACAGCGGTTGTCCGCAGCAGACGCAGCGGTACTCGCCGGCCGCCTTGGTGTCCCACGTCGCGCCGGTGAAGGCGCGTTCGGTCCCGGCCCGACGGGTGACTTGGTACGCCTGATCGGGTAGCACCTCGCTCCACTCCGCGTCGGTTTTCTCCAGTCGCCCGCTCGGTGGCACGCCGATCCGCACCGCCCTCCGGTCGCCGCTGTTGCCGGAGTGGGCGTACAAGGCGTAGGCGAGGCTGCTGGCCGCCCCGATCAGCAAGACGATGAGGACCACTTTCATCATGACGAACCCTCCCACCAGGGGTGTAACCGAGCCCATTCCTTACTCTTAGGTTACTTCCCCTTTGGCGAGGGTTCCTTTCGCAGTTCGTCGATCACCGCCGACAGCTTCTTCGCCCCGCCGTCCCCGGGTTCGCCTTCCCACCGCTGGCGGACGTTCCCGCCCTTGTCGATCAGGTACACGCACGGCCACAACCAGCGGGTGCGTCGTCCGGCGGCAACAACCAGTCCGACGCTTTCCGGTGCGTGGGGCATCGATCTCGGACACGGCGAGGCCTCGCGCGGGAGCAAGTTGTTCTGGGTTAGACGACGCCCGACATCGGCCGATTACACGGATTTCGCGGGATTCCGTTCCGTGGCACCGAGTCGCCCGCAATCCGGCCGACACCTGTAAGAGGCGCGGGACGGGAAGAGAACATGCCCCCATCGCCCCGCGCGGGCGATCACGTCACCGCGACCGCTCCGAGGTTCCCCATGTCGAACACCCCGTCGCCGGTCGCCGTGCCGGACGAAGTCGATTGCCAACGGTGGGTGGAACGCCACGGCGATTACCTGTACCGCTACGCCCTCCGCACCGTCCGCCGCGACGATGCGGCCGAGGATCTGGTGCAAGACACCCTGCTGGCGGCGTGGCGGGGGCGGGCCGGGTTCGCCGGGCGTTCGAGCGAGCGGAGTTGGCTGACCGCGATCCTGAAACGGAAAGTGATCGACTGGCTGCGGGCGGCGGTGCGGGAGCGGGCGCGAACGGCGGACACCCCCGCCGACGACTTCGAGGCCGGGCTGTTCGACGACACCCACCACTGGCGGAAGCGGCCGAAGAAGTGGGCGAACACGGCCCCGGACGCGGACGCCACCCGCGCCGAATTCTGGGAGGTCGTGCGGTCGTGTTCGGGGAAACTGCCGCCCCGCCTCCGCGACGTGTTCGTCCTCCGCCACCTGGAAGAGTCGGAAGCGGCGGAAATCTGTCAGAGGGTCGCGATCACCCCGTCTAACTTGTGGGTGATGCTGCACCGCGCCCGGCTGCGGATGTGGCGGTGCCTGACCGAGAACTGGTACGGCCTGGACACCACCGAACCGAAGGCGGGTGGCGAATGATCCTGTTATCGTGCCGGCGGGTGGCGGAGATCAGCTCGAAAGAACTGGACGCCCGACTGCGGCTGACCGAACTGCTGTGCGGCGGTTTCCACCGCCTGATGTGCGGCCCGTGCCAGCGGTACCGCGCCCAATTGCGGGCCATCGAGGTGGCCACCCGCGAGGCCGTCCGCACAGACTTGGACGCCGGTGACGAGCGCCTCCCCGACGAGTCGAAGGCGCGGATCAGCCGGCGGCTGGAAGCGGCCGCGGTCGGCGGCGGGGAACCACCACTGTGA
>JBBRUO010000183.1:0-10146 GCA_038247725.1 Gemmatales bacterium | reverse complement strand
TGAACGGCAGTTTGCCCGCGAGGGCGCTCAGCAGCCGGCCCAACAGGCCGGGGTCGGCGCATAGGGCGTCGCGCAGCGCGTCCGGACCCTCGCGGTCGCCGAGGGTCGCACGGAGTGTCGCGGGCAGATCGGCGACGACCTCCTTGCCTCGCGGCGTGCGGTAGGTGAACGGCTTGGCGCAATAGGCGTTGAGCGCGGACGCGATCTGGGTCACCGGGTCGTTGGTCGCCCGCACCATCAGGACCGGGTCTTTGTCCGCCGTCGAGCGGTCGCGGGCGAACCGGTAGCCGACGCACTCGGTCTCCAAATACGGGATCACTCCGGCCCGCAGGAACGACGTCTTCCCGACCCCGCTCTCGCCGTGCAGGATGAGCACTCGCGTGCCGGGGTCATCCAGCACCCGCGCGAACCGTAGCGTGTCGTCGCCGCGACCGGCGAACAGCGCCCGGTCGCCCGCGCCGTACGCCCGCAGCGACCGGTACGGGTGTTCCGGCAGCGGATCGAGCCCCGCCGCTGCCCACGGCATTGCCGGCACCGGTGGAGCGGCCAACCCGAGCGCCACCCCCGGTAAGGGGGCGGTGGGATCGACCGCCACCGGAACGACCACGGGTGCCGTCTCCGGCCGCACCACCCGAATTTCGGGCGGGCAATAAGTGCCGTACAGGAGGCCGAGCGGCACCCGCGCCCGCAGCTTCTGCATCGCCACCCCGACCGGCTCCCCGCGGTCCAGGAACGCCTCCAGGAAGTCCACCCCGAGTTCGGTCGCGAACGTGTCGATCGTCTGCTGTTCGGTCGCGATCAGCCCGCCCATCCGCATCTCGAACACCGCCCGAACGTACGAGCCCGCGGTCGGGCTGGCCTCGGCCGTTCGGCATGCGTTCAGAAAAACGAGCCCGCCCGGCAGCGCGTCCTCGTCCCCGGCCAGCAGGTCCAGCAGGTCGTTCGGGCGGATCTCGCTGCCCGGCCCGGTTCCCAGCACCAGGGCTTCCGGGGATGCGTGCCCGAGCCAGTACAACAGGTCCGGCCTCCCCCCGGCCAGCGCGTCGTCCAGTTTCGCGCGCGAGCCGACCAGCGTCAGCCCACGGTCCTCGGCGAACCTGTCGAGACGCCCCCGCAACGGCTCCGGAAGCCCTTGGCGGACGAGCGGATCGACGACGAGAACGACTTTCGGGGCCGTCCACCACGGCATCCGCCGGCGCGGGTCCACCTTCTGCCCGCACGCCAGGTTGAAGCGAAGCCCCCAGAACCCCCGCCAGTGGTCCGACGTGTCGCCCCCGGCGAGGAACGTCGCCGGGTCCGGCCGGGTCTCGTAGAGCAGCGTCCAGGGGACGGGTGGGCCGCCTTCGGTGATCACCTCCAGGCTCTCGACCGCCCCCTGCGCGTGTAACTTGGCGAGCCACCTCGCCACGTCTCTGGCGGCTTTCCCCGGATCCTCGTTCGGGCTGAACGCGAGTTTGCGGAGCTCGTGCCCGGCCACGGCCAGTTCCAGGCCGGCCCGCCGCACGGCTTCGGACGAGTACGCCCCAGGGCCACGTTCGTCGAGACAGAGCTCGACCAGGGTGCGGAGACGATCCCGAACGCCGTCCACCGGTTCCCGCGCTTGCTCGTGGACCCCGTTCACTCGCTCCCGGAACCGGTCGGCGGTCTGCCCGGTCAGGGCGTAGGGCGGGAACGAGTCCGGGCCGTCCGACCAGGTGAAGGCGATCCGATCGGGCTGGAGTTCGACGAGGCAGACGACTCGGGCCATGGGACACCGTGGGAAGGACGGGGCGGATGCCGAATCGATTCCATTATTCTTTTGAAGGGGGGCCGACATCCACGGTGATGCGGACGCGAGCCCCCAGTTTCGCCGCCACGCCTCGCGCCGCGGCGAACCATTCCTCCACGTCCGCCTCCCCGGACGGCATTCCCCACGACGGCGGCGCGTCCTCCGCGACGGCGGCGGGCCGGGCGAAGGCGACGGGGGCGACCGGTCGGCCGCCCAGGATGCCGGCGACGAGGTCCTGGACGGCCCCATCCGAGCAGGCGTCCGCGTGCGACACGCCGGTCACTGGGATCATACGCCCCGGCGGCAGGGCGAGCGCCGTCGCACTCAACTCGGGGACGACTTCGTCGCCGCGGTCTTCCAGGGCCGGCGTGACCGACCCGCTGAAGTCCACCCGGACCTCGGTCCGCCGGCCCGTCCCGTACACCAGCCACGTGTCGGCGAACCCTCCCCCGGCCGGCGGCCCCAGGTACGCGTGGAACGCCGCCACCTCGGCCACCCGCGCCCGGAGTTCGTCCGCGACGGCCGGGGAGAGGCCAAGCGAGGTGGGCCGCAGGCCGGGCGGGCTGTTCGTTTGCCCGTACAGGGCGGCCGGGGTCAACCCGCCGGGGCCGAGAAACGAGTTCCACGTCCGTCCGGCGGCGTCCGCCGGGAAGTGCTCGCTCGGCAGCAGTTGCATCGGCCCCGGCAGCCCGCTCATGTTCGCCAGGAAGGTGGCCTGCGAGTTGCCCAGCAGCAGGCGGAACACGCGGTCGGCGACGCCGCCACCGCCGTCCAGCCCCCGCACCAGGCCGGTGAACAGCCTCCGATAAAGGACGACCGCCCCGACCGACGGCTGACACACATGAACGACGGTCGCCACCCGGTCGCGGAGGGACGGGTCGGCCAGCAACGCCGACCGGGCGACCAGGCCGCCCATGCTGTGCGTGACCAGGCACACCTTGTCGGCCCCGGTGCGGGCGAGGACGCCGCGGATCTTGGCGGCGGCGTACCCACCCAGCCAGCGGATGTCCTGCCGCCAATCGTACCCGACCGCGTGCGCGCCGGCCCCGGCGGACTCGGCGTGCAGCCGCCGCAGCATCCCCCCGTAGAAGCTCCACACCACGGTACTCCACCCGCGGTCCCGTTCGGCGGCGGACACGTCCCCCTCGTCGAGGACAACGCCCGCCGGCTCGCGGGCGTGCAGGTCACGGCGGTTGTCGTCGTCGGACCGGAACGGCCAGACGGGGGCCCATCGGACCATCCGCGCCGGCCGGTCGGGGTCCCACAACCGGTTGCTGTTCGGGAAGTACAGGCGGGAGCCCATGACGCCGGGCATCAGTACGGTGGGGAACGGGGCGGACATGACGGCACCGGGAAGGGCGGGTGAGGAAGACGAATCGGGCGTGCGGCCGTGGCGGGCGCGTCATCGATCCGCGGGGCGAGCGGTGGCGGCCACCTGCCGGGCGAGTTCGGCCGGATCACCGTCCCCGTCCGGGGCGTGGACCTCGAACACGAGTCGCCGGCCGCCGATCACGCGTTCCACCACGGCCGGCACCGGTGGGGGGGGAACTCCGGGTGTCGCGACCGCCGCCGGGGCCGCCGCGGGGCGGGGCGCGGCCCACGGGGAGGGAACCACTTCGTAGGAAAACGGGGCCTCGGACCCGACCGGCCCGGCGACGGTCGTACCGACCGGCTGCGGGCCACCCGCCGAGAACGCTGGTGGGGGTAGTGGTCTCTCGTCGGCCAGGCGTGCCCGCACCTCACGGGTGCCTGCGGACTCGCGGAATGTCACCGCCTCCGTCGTCTCCCGACAGCCGCCGGGCAATTCCACGACGAGCGGCCCGACCCGACGGCCGGCGGGACCGCCGGCGACGTGCGAGAAGGCGAACGCCACGGCCCCGCCTCCCGGCAACGCGCTCGCCGTTTCGACCAGCCTGTTGAAGTCCGCCTCGGCCTCGGGGTCGGCGGCCGGCGCGGTGACGGTCAGCCGGACGGCCGCGCCCGACGGCAGGCGGAGCAGGGCCAGCCGTTCCACCCGTTCGCCGCGCCCCTGCGGACCGGGGTCGGGGAACCGGGCGGTGACGGTGACGAACGCCACCCCGTCCGGGCGGCGGAAGAGGGGCGACACCTCGGGGGATGGGACAGCGAACAAGTCGGTGAGTTGCTGCGCGTACGCGCGGGCGGCAGGCAGAAGGAGGTCGGCGGCGGCCAGGGCCGGGCCGGCGGCGGTCACGGTGACCTTTCTCCCTCCGCCGGCGAACGAATACTCGGTGGCGTCGTGGAAGCCGGCCGGCGGAGTGAACGCGACCCCTGCGGCAACCGGCGGGCCGACCGGGGGCACCGGCCGGTTCGGGGCGGCGACCGTCGCCGGAGGTGGAGCGGTGGACGCCGGGGTCGTCCCGTCGCGCAACCGCACCGCCGGGTCGCCCAGGAGGACGTAGTTCTGCGCGTCGTTCCGGTCCACCCACGTCCACACCAGCGACTCGTCGGTCGCCGCCACGGCCCCCGGCAGGTGCGGGGCGAGCAGGTTGGTCAGGGCCACCGACGCGGTGGCGTACCGTTGGCTGAAGTCGACGGTGGCGTGCCCGGCCGGCTCGCCGGCCAGCAGCCGCGCCACCAGGTTGCGGAACGGCAGCAGTTGCGGGCCGACGCTCGGCGGCCGGATCGAGTACCCCCACGCCCGCTCCACATGGCCGATCACCGCCAGCGCGCCGCCGGCCAGCAGCCGCTGGGCCAGGGCCGACACGAACGGTCGGGCGGCCAGTTCCACCGGCCCCCGGGCCGGGTCGGTGAGGAAGTTGTCGTACCGCGGGGTGCCGGCCCCGAAGCAGGCGAATACGAACGCGATGGTCCCTCGGAAGTCGCCCACCGGGGCCAGGTCGGCGGCGGTCAGGTAGTGGTCCGGGCGGACTCCCCCGAACCCGGTCCAGTCCTGGCACAGGAGGGCCCCCTGGGCGGCGGTCTGGTGCGGGTCGTCCTTGGGCCACCCCATCCCGTGGGAGGCGGTGAACAGGACGGACGGGCGGCTACGGAGGACATCGAGCAGGTTCGCCCGCGTCGCGTCGGCCCCGAGGAACAGCCGCGACTCGTACCCGAATCGCGCCGCCGGCGGGAGGGCCGCCGGTTGGCCAGCAACGGCCGCTTCGCCACGGGCCAGCGGTGCGATCAGGTCATCGGCGCTCAACTCGGTCGCCCGGTCGGACTCGTGGCGGGTGCCCCAGTAGGCCACCTCCCGCCGGCCGGCGGGCGTTGCCCCCGATTCGTACGCCACCACGGCCGCGGCGTAGGCGGCGTAGTCCTCGTCCCGGTCGAAGGCCAGCCGCCCGACCGCGTAATCGACATCCAGTTCGTACTGGAACTCGAACGGGATCTGGTGCGGATGGCCGACCAGCAGCAGGTGATACGGCACCACCTCCGGCTGGACGTTCGCCCCGGACGCCCCGTGCCGGGCGAGCCAGGCGTCTCGGGTCTCCCCCGGCCGGTAATCGAACTCCTTGTACAGGCCGCCCGCCTGGCCGCGGCGGTGGTCGAGCAGCAGTTTCAGGTGGGCGAGCACGGCGGCGGGTGTGCCGACGGGGAAGATGACGCCCCACCCGGCCTGGGCCAGCACGGCCGGCTCGAGTCCGTACGGCAGTCCGAAGACCAGCCCGCCGGCCCGCCGGAGCAGGCGGCGGAGCCAGCCCGGCTCGTCGCTCCGTGGGGGCGCGCCGCGGGCAATGGCGGCCAGCTCGGCCGCCGTCTTCGCCGGCACCAGGTACCGGCCGGTGCGGCCGTCGATGCCGTTCAGGTAGATCTTGTCGTCGGGCATTGGCGGCTCCGGGTCGGGTGTGAAGGCCACTTGAACGATCAACGCGTGTGTGGAATTCGTGGTGGCGCGATTCGAATTACTGCCCGTGCGGATTCGGTCGGGTGGCTGGAATCGGGGAGCCGTTGAAGATCACCACTTGCGTTCCATCGCTTGTCGCCAGGTGGCGGCCATCACTCGACCAAGCCAAATACAGAAATGCTGGTCCCTGCCGATGCTCGGTCATCAAGAGGAGGTGGAAATCCCGTGTCTCGTATACGCGGTTTGACTCGCCCGTCCCGGTGGCCAGCCGGGTGCCGTCCGGCGACCACGCCACCGACCACACGCCCGCCCCTCCGTGGTCGAGGGCGGTGTCCTTCCCCGCGGCCACGTCCCACACCCGTGCCTTCCCGTCGTCCGCCCAGGTGGCCAGCCGGGTGCCGTCCGGCGACCACGCCACCGACCCCACGAATGCTTTGCCGTGGTCGAGGGCGGTGTCCTTCCCCGTGGCCACGTCCCACACCCGTGCCTTCCCGTCGCCCGCCCCGGTGGCCAGCCGGGTGCCGTCCGGCGACCACGCCACCGACCACACGAATGCCCCTCCGTGGTCGAGCGCGGTGTCCTTCCCCGTGGCCACGTCCCACACCCGTGCCTTCCCGTCGCCCGCCCGGGTGGCCAGCCGGGTGCCGTCCGGCGACCACGCCACCGAATGCACGGCCGCCCCTCCGTGGTCGAGGGCGGTGTCCTTCCCCGTGGCCACGTCCCACACCCGTGCCTTCCCGTCGTCCGCCCCGGTGGCCAGCCGGGTGCCGTCCGGCGACCACGCCACCGACCGCACGCCCGCCCCTCCGTGGTCGAGCGGCGGGGAAACCAACATTGTCCGCCGCCACTGGTAGTTCCATTCAAACCCGTGACGACCCTGGACACGGGCCGACTTCGGGACCCGTTCAGGTGTGAAGTAGATGGCGAGAAGTCCCGCGCTTTCCGCCTGCTTCCCGGCCTGCCACAGTAAGTCGGCAACGCGCATCGTCGAGTAGTACCGGTCAAGTTCGACCCGTTCCTTGGCTTTGACCGCCTCGTCCTTCTGCTTGATCGCGTCTCCCTCCGCCTTCTTCGCCTTGCTGGCTTGCTCCTCCGCAATGACGGTCTGCTCCTCCGCTTCGCCACTCTTGACCAAGGCGACCAGTCCCAGCCAGGCAAATGTGAGCGCCAGCACGCTTACCCCTGCCACCGCCGTCAAGAGTTTCCGGGCCCGCCGCCAGCGGGTCGCCTCCGCGTCCCAGTCGGCCGCCACCTTGGCCAGCGCGTCGTGCCCCAGGCTGACGTCGGTTCGCACCTCGGACCCGACCCGCCGTTGGGTGACCCGCAACAGCCGCCACTCCCCGCCGGACGCCCGACCCAGCATCTCCGCGAACGGGGCCCGCCCCGACCACCGACCGGCCAGCACCTGCTCGGGCACCAGGTCCGTGGTCAGCGTCCCGTCCGGTTGCGGCCGATACAGACCGGACGCCAACCGCCGGAACGCCTGACGGTCCCGCGGTTCCGGGAGGAGCTTCTTCACCAGGCCGTCCGCGTGCCGCTTCATCCCACCCACGACACCACCGATGGCGGTCAAATCGTCCGCCCGGATGACACGGTCCGGCCGATCCTTCACCCGGTCGTACAGTTGCCCGCAGATCACCTGGGCGAGCGGCAGCACGCTGTCCTGGCGGCCCGTGGTGTGCGCGACGAGGTTCCGGCTCAGGGTCTCGGCGAACCCGTCGTCGTACCGGAAGCCGTACCTCGCGAACGCACGGCCCTCGGTCGGCCGGCGGATCGCCTCCGCCAGCGCCGCCTCGGTCAGTTCCGTGAGCAGGTAGTCGCGCACGCCGACCGCCGCGCGCACCCCGGAACGGAGGTGGTCGATCAGCCGCCCGTAGTACTCCGTCCGCAAGCTGACGATGACCCGGAACTCGCCGGCCGTCGCCGCTGCCTCCCGCAGGAGCGCCAGCGCCCGCCCCGGCCGCTCCCGGTCGTGGGCGTCGCCCAGGGTGAACACCTCCTCCGCCTGATCGATGACGAGAACGAGGCGGAACGGCAGGCGGGCGGCCAGGGCGGCCAGCAGCCGACCGAGGCACCCCGGATCGGCCTCAATCGCCGCCTGGATACCCTCGGCGTCAGTCCGGCCGCCGGTCTCGCCGGCGAGACCGGCGGGCAGATCGATCCAGTCCGCTTCGCCCGACGGCCGACGGACGGCGAGCGGCTTGCCGGCGAACGTCGCCAGCGCGTCGGCCAGTTGGCCGGGCAGGTCGTCGGTCGCCCGGACGAACAGCACCGGGTCGAACCGCGGACGCCCCGCCGCCCCGTCCCCCGCGGCCGGCCCCACCTCGCCCCGGTCGGTGGTGAAGCGGTAGCCGACGCACACGTCCTCCAGGTACGGGACGACGCCGGCGCGGAGGAACGACGACTTGCCCGCCCCGCTCTCGCCGTGCAGCACCAGCACCCGCGTCGCGTCGTCGTCGAGGATGTGGGCGAAGCGGATCACGTCGTCGTCCCGGCCGGCGAACAGCGCCCGGTCCCCGCGGTCGTAGTAGTTCAGCGACGGGTACGGGCGGTCGGGCAGTTCCGGCCCGCGCTCCGCCGGGGAGGCGATGCCCAGACTGCGTCCCGGCTGCGGGGCGTCCGTCGAGATCGGAATCGGCTCCGCGACCGGCGGCACCGCTTCGGGTCGCCGGACGCGCAGCTCGGGCGGGCAGTAGGTGCCGTACAGGAGCCCCAGCGGGACGCGACCCCGCAGGTCCCGCAGGATCATCCCGACCGATCGATCTCCGGCGAGAAACGCCTCCAGGAAGTCCAGCCCGAGCGGGTTGGCGAAGGTGTCGAGCACCACATGCTCGGTGGCGATGACGCCACCCATCCGGGTCTTGAGGACGGAGTCCAGGAACGACCCGCCTCCCCGCGTCGTCCCGGCCGTCCGGCAGGCGTTGAGGAACACCACGCCGCCCGGCGGACGCACCCGGTCGGCGTCGAGCCACGCGCGGAGGTCGGCCGGCTTCACCTCGTCGTCGCCGAGGACGAGCCACCCGCTCTCGTCGGCCGTGTGGCCGAGCCAGTACAAGATGTCCGGCCGTCCCGCCCGCAGCCGCTTCTGCAACTCCCCGCGGGACGAGACCCAATCGACTCCGGGCCGTGCCTTCATCCCCTCCAACGCCGCCGCCTTCGCTTGCACTTCGGAATCCGGGTGCCGCCGCAACCCCTCCAACACCCATTCGTCGATGACCAGCAGGACTTGAGGCGCGGACGGCAACGCCGACCGCCGGCGGGGATCGACCCGTTGTCCGCCGGCCAAGTTGTACCGCAGCCCCCAGAACGACTGCCACTGCTCCCCACCGTCGGCTCCGGCGAGGAACGCCTGTTCGTCCGGGTCGGTCTCGTACACCAGGTTCCAGGGGATTTCCGGCACCAGGTCGTCGGCGACCACTTCCAGACTCTCGACTTCGCCGCGCGCGTGTAAACTGGCTAACCACCCGGCAACCGCTTGTGCCACGTGGTCTGATTCCTGAGTGGGGGCGAACAGTCGGGTGCGAAGGTCGTACCCAGCCCGCGCCAGTTCGAGGCTCGCTGTGCGAACATCCGAATGGCCCTCCTTCTCGGCGGTCACGAGTGCATCGACGTAGATTCGGACCAGTTGTTCCAGCCGTTCGCGCACCTCGCGGATCGCGTCTTGAAGCATGTCGACCAGTTGCGGGTCGAACGTCACGGGCGGGAACGCGTCCGGCCCCTGCGACCAGACGAACGAAAGGTGGCCGGGGCGGACGCGATCAGGGGTGACGAGGCAGACGACCCGCGCCCCGGTCGTCGAGTCCGAGTGTGGGACGGCGTCGGCCATGGCTCTGGCTCCGCAGGGCAGCGTGGTTATGGAGACCGTTTCGTAGGCGAGCCACGTCACGACCGACGGTCGTGACTGTAGGTGCGCACACACGCAGGCCACGCGAATTGTCATAGCGACCGTTCCAATATCGTCTCCGGTGGGACACATTCGGGCACATGGGGGGATCGCCCCACGCAGTCGTTGCTCACCCGCTCATACTGCAATGACAGGATCGAACCGACTTGCCCAACGCGAGTGGTGGCGAGCGATTGGTGCCGAGACAGAAGGTCGCGGACACCACAATCGGTGGGAAAACCTCGATGTCCAAGGCTGTTGGGGGTTGCACAGTCCGCACGACTCGCACACAGAGGCACAGATTTCCCCCGATTGCTGCAATCCCGCTGCGCATGCACTCCCCCGACCATCACGATCTCCCCCCAGGCGGGCGGCGGACCCTCGCCGCGGCTCAGGGGGTAGATCCAACCCGTGGCGAAGTACGCCGCCTGGCGGACGGGTGAGAGTTTGTGAATCTATCGGGTGACTGGGTCCCTCCAATGGTTGTGTCGCCGAACGCCGTGGGAGGATCGATCATGTCGGAACTGCTGCCACCGCCCCGCCTGCGGTCCCCGGATCGCGACCGGGTGCTCGACGCCACCCCCATCGACGGGCTCCTCGACGCCGACCACCAGGCCCGCGTCGTCTGGGACTTCTGCCACGAGCTCGACCTGTCCCCCCTGCTCGACCCCATCCGCGCCCGCCACGGAC
>JBBRUO010000182.1:0-10150 GCA_038247725.1 Gemmatales bacterium | reverse complement strand
GTGTCCCATTCAGGTGCCGGGGGGAGAACGCTGGACACCTCCCCTCGTCGAGGGGAGGTCGGCGGCGCAGCCGCCGGGAGGGGAGTCGTCGTCGGACTGGAGGAGAAGAAAATCTCCCCACCCGGTCGCGTCCCGCGACCGACCTCCCCTCAACGAGGGGAGGTGGGAAGACGCGGCAACTCCTCAACGCGATGGGACAGTCCAACCGGGTTCATGTATGAGGGTAGGCAGCGGTTGTTGACAGTTCGGCTTGCACGGATTCCGAAAACGTGCGGTAATCGCCGGTCGCCACGGAGGGCGCTACCGATGACCGCGATTGCCGCCGATGTCCTGTCGTTCCGCTCACCCCGGTTCCGGGCCGTGGCCCCGCCGCCGGACCTGCCGGTGCAAGCGGCACCGCTCATGGTCCGACTCCGCGACGCGCTGCGTCTGTCAACCGAGTTGCTCGCCGCGTGCGACGTCCGTCGGCAAGCGGCGGAGCGGCGGCGAACCGAGTGGGGCGAACCGCCACTGTTCTTCTTCGACCGCCACGCCCAGGCCGAGTGGGAACGGGCACGCCCCCTCACACACGCCTTCCCGGAACCGTACCTGGCCGAGGTTTCGGCCCGGCGGCCGACCGCGGCCGATGCGTGGCGGAACCTGCCGGAACTGCTCGACGACGCGCTCACCGTACTCCCGGCGTCGGTCGAGTGCCGGCGAGTGGCGCGAGCGACGGCGGGACTCACGACCGCGGCGCGGGCGGTCGCCCGCCACGTTCCCGCCGCGCACGAACTGGCGGAACTGTTGACCGTGCCCGACGAGGAAGTGGTTCTCGTCGTGGATGTGGATCGGAAGACCGCCGCACGGGTGCTGCTCACCGGCGTCGCCGACGTTCATCAACTGATAGTCCTTCTCGCGGACACCCTTCCCCACCGTCGGCGGCCCCACCCCCGCGTCGTCGAGGCGTACCGGGACGCCCGCCCGGACCCGGCCGCCGCCGTCGCCACCGCGCCGTTCCAACTCCTCCGCCCGTCCGCCCTGAGAACCGACGGCACGATCCCGTCCGGGTTCGCCGCGTCCGACCACTGGCTCTGGGGGCCGGAAGCGGCGGCCGAGTTGCCCCGCGAGAAGGGCGAGCGGGTGGTACTGCTGACCGCGCCGACGGTGGCCCATGCGTGGGAGGTCGGCCGTCGCTTCCCCCGGTTGCCGGGCAAGACCGACCTCATCGAGGTGCTGTCGCGGGCGGCGGTATCGAATTGGTTCCGCTCCCGCTGCCCGGCTTTCGTCGAACCGATCGCGGAACGGGTCCGGGCGGCGTGACCGACGGGCGAATCGCGACCTATAATTCCGTGATCGCCTTTCCGCCCCACGCGGTGCCCGAACGTCGTGCCCACCTTGACGCAGTGCCCGTCCGACGCCGACCTGGATGCCTTCTACGAGGGCAGTCTGGATACGGTCGCACACCTCCGCACGGGCCGCCACGTCCGCGAGTGTCCGGCTTGCGCCGCCCGCGCGGGCGACCGGCCGTTACCCACCCGCCGCACCTTCCCGGCCCAGCAGGAGGCCACCGACACGGGCGAGGAGACCCGCCACCGCGAGCCGCCACCGGCCGGGCCGCCGGCCGACACCCTCGGCCCGTACCGCATCATCCGGCTCATCGGTCGTGGCGGCATGGGAAGCGTGTACGAGGCCGTCCACGACCGACTCGGCCGTGCCGTTGCGCTCAAGGTGCTGCCGCAGTTGGCCGCCCGCGACGCCCGCTACCTGGAGCGGTTCCAACGGGAGGCCCGGACCGTCGGCCAACTCGACCACCCGAACGTGGTGAAGGCGACCGACGCCGGCGAGATCGGCGGGGTGCCGTTCCTGGCGATGGAACTGGTGGACGGGGTGGACGTCGCGCGACTCGTCCGCGCGGTCGGCCCGCTGCCCGTGTCGGACGCGGCGGAACTGGTCCGCCAGACGGCCGTCGGACTGGCCCACGCCCACGCCAAGGGGGTGATCCACCGGGACGTGAAGCCGTCGAATCTGATGGTGACGATCAACGGCCACGTGAAAATCCTCGACCTCGGGCTGGCCCTCTCGCGGGAGTCGTCTCTCGAGACCGAGCACAACGGGCCGACACTCCTCGGCACGCACGACTACATGGCCCCGGAGCAGTGGGCCGACTCGTCCACCGTCGGCACGCCGGCGGACGTGTACGGCCTGGGCTGCGTCCTGTTCCAGACGCTGGCGGGGCGGCCGCCGTTCTCCGGGCAGAAATGCGCCACCCCCCGCGCGAAGCAGTACGCGCATCAGCAGAATCAGCCGCCGCCGATCCCCGGTCGCGGGGACGTGCCGCCCGTCCTCGCGGCGTTCCTCGAACGGATGCTGGCGAAAGCCCCGGCCGACCGCCCCACCGCCGAGCAGGTGGCCGCCACCCTGAAGCCGCTCGTCGGGATCATCCAACTGTCGCGACTGGTCGAGCGGGCGCAACTCGCCCCGGTCAGCGGTTTCTCGGACGGCGAACCGACGAACGCGGCCCCGCTCGTCGCCGACTCCGGCTCGCGGGGGTCGTCGCTCACCCCGTCGGTCCCGCCGAAACCGCCCAGCACGTTGGACAATCCCACCCGCCCGGACCCCGACCCGGCCGACCCGCCACGCCCGCCGCGGTACCTGCTCCCGCTCATGCTGTCGCTGTTGGCCGCCGGCATCGGCATCGTCGGGTGGGCCGTCGCCAAGTTCCTCGGAGGTTCCCCGTGACCGCCCGCGACGCCCTCGCCGACGGCCGACTCGCCGACGCCGTCGAAGCCCAGCGGATCGCCGCCGATGCCACACCCGACGATCCGACCGCGCGGCTGTTCTTGTTCGAGTTACGCACCCTCGGCGGCGAGTGGCGTGAAGCCCTTCGAGAACTGCTGAAAGTCGAGTCGCCCGATCCGACCTGGCCCGCGTCTCGTGACGGTTTCCGGAAACTCCTCGCCGCGATCCGCCACCGCGACCGCACCCGCAAGCCGTTCCTCCTCGCCCCGCCACCCAAGCACCTGAAATACCGATGGCGCGCCGCGAACGCCGCGCGCCGCGACGATCCCGCGACCAGAGACTGCGCCGACCGCGCCGACGCGGCGCTGCCCGAAGTGACCGGCTTCGTGGACGGCCGCGAGTTCGTCGGACTCCGCGATTCGGACGACCGCTTCGCCGGCGTGTTCGAGTTGATGATCGGCCGACGGTGGGTGTGGGTGCCCCTCGAACAGGTGCGAACCCTGACCCTGAAGGAGACGGTGGCGGTACTGGACCTGGCCTACCGCCCCGGCGTGTTGCGGCTGACCGACGGCCGCGAGTACGCGGTGACGGTGCCGCTGGTGTACCCGAACTCGGCGTCGCACGGCGACGACTTCGCCCTCGCGCAAACGGTGGACTGGACCGAGCGCGGCGGACTGACGTGCGGTCTCGGCGCGAAGGTGCTGACCGCCGGCGACGAGGACGTGGCCCTGGGCGAGTGCCGCATGTTCGAGATTCGCGGTGCGCGGTAGGCTGTTGGGAACCCGGACACCGGAGGGCCGAGCGATGGTGAGAAGGAACACCGAAGTGATCCCGCCGCTGCGGGACGGTGACCGACTGAGCGGCGCGGAGTACTGGCGGAGGTATCTCGCGTCCCCGGAGGGCACCCGCGCGGAGTTGCTGAGTGGGGTCGTGTACTTGCACCGTCGCGGGGAAGGCGACCGCTTCCCGGAGGACGCCCACATGGCCCCGGCCAACGACGGCTTGCACGGCGAACCGCAGATGGGCCTCTCCACCTGGATCGGGCATTACGCCGTCTACACGACGGGCACTCGTGCATCCCTCCAGCCGACCCTGAACCTGCCGACGAGCCAGACGAAACCGGAACCGGACTCGCTCCTCCGCGTCCTGCCGGAGTGTGGGGGGGGCAGTCGGCACGACGCCAAGGGCTGGCTGCACGGGGTGCCGGAACTCGTTTGCGAGATGGCGAACACGTCGGCCGCGACCGATCTGGGCGTGAAGTACGACAACTATGAGGCCAACGGGATCGCCGAGTACATCGTGTGGCGGACAGCGGCCGGCCTGTTCGACTGGTTCGTGCTGAAACGGAAGAAGTACGTCCCGCTGGTGCCGAACCCCGCCGACGGCTACCTGAAGAGCATCGCCTTCCCCGGCCTGTGGCTGGACGTGGCGGCGCTGCTGGCCGGCGACGGGCGGACGGTGCTGGCGGTGTTGCAGAAGGGGTTGGCCACCGCCGAACACGCCGCCTTCGAAGCGAAATTGGCCGCCACCGCCGCGAAGAAGGCCAAGCCGAAGAAGCGCAAATCGCCGTGAACCGGTTCACTTCACGTCGGTGTTCACCATCCGAATAGCGCGGCAGAATCCGGACGCACTTCTTCCTGCCAAAGCGACAGGCGGGATTCGGATTTCCAAACCGAGTTGCCACTCCGGCAGCGGAGCGACCCGGAACCGGTCGCCGAAAACGCTTCGCCGGTCGCACTTTGCGTTTTGCGAGCGGCCGGGCACGGTTGTTGCGTGACCGCACGTCCGCAACACCCTCCTCCCGGAGCGCGGATCGAACCATGAACCTGAAACCGATCGCCGACCGCATCATCGTCCGCCGCGAAGCCTCGGACGAGAAGTCCGCCGGCGGCATCCTGCTCCCGGACACGGCCAAGAAGAAGCCGCAGCGGGGCGTCGTCCTCGCCGTCGGCCCCGGCAAGATGAACCCGAAGGACGGCACCCGGATGCCGATGGCCCTGAAAGTCGGCGACGTGGTGCTGTTCACCGCGTGGGCCGGCGACGAGTACCAGGACAAGAAGCAGAAGGACGGCGAAATCCTCGTCATGCACGAAAGCGACGTGATGGCCACCGTCGGCTGAGTCGATTTCTGGGAGGGCGAGGCTACCGCCGAGCCCCACATATGGCTCGGCAGGAGCCGCGCCTTCTCGACGTGTTCGCGGTTGTAGGGCGTGTTCCCTTGTTGGGCGTGTACCCCGCCTCCGCGACGTTCCCGTTCCCACGACCGACCGGGTCGCGGTGACACCCTCCCTCGGAGTTGACCCATGTCGGCGAAACAGATCGTGTTTGACCAGGAAGCCCGCGAAGCCATGAAACGCGGCATCGCCAAGCTGGCGAAAGCCGTGAAGGTGACGCTCGGGCCCAAGGGCCGCAACGTCATCATCCAGAAGTCCTTCGGCAGCCCGACCGTCACCAAGGACGGCGTGACCGTGGCCAAGGAAATCGACCTGCCGGACGCCTACGAGAACATGGGCGCGCGCATGGTGCGGGAGGTGGCGTCGAAGACCTCCGACGTGGCGGGTGACGGCACCACCACCGCGACCGTCCTGGCCGAAGCCATCTTCAATGAGGGGCTGAAGGCGGTGGTCGCCGGCACCAACCCGATGCTCATGAAGCGGGGGATTGAGCGGGCAGTCGAGGCGATCGTCGCCAAACTGGCCGCCATGAGCATCCCGGTGAAGGGGAAAGCCGACCTGCAGAACATCGCCACCGTCGCCGCCAACGGCGACGAGAAGATCGGCAAGATCATCGCCGAGGCGATGGACAAGGTGGGCAAGGACGGCGTCATCACTGTCGAGGAAGGGAAGACCATCGACACCGGGCACGA
This sequence comes from Gemmatales bacterium, assembly GCA_038247725.1. Lineage (GTDB taxonomy): Bacteria > Planctomycetota > Planctomycetia > Gemmatales > Gemmataceae > JALHQU01. The sequence continues at coordinate 4,566 of JBBRUO010000182.1, read as the reverse complement.
GTTCGTCGAGGGCATGCAGTTCGACCGCGGGTACCTGTCGCCGTACTTCGTCACCGACGTGGAGACGATGGAGTGCGACCTGGAAGACGTGTACATCCTCGTGTACGAGAAGAAGATCTCCAGCAACCGCGACCTCATCCCGGTGCTAGAGAAGGTGCTCGGTAACGGCAAACCGTTGCTCATCATCGCCGAGGACATCGAGGGCGAGGCCCTGGCCACCCTGGTGGTGAACAAGGTCCGCAACCCGTCGTTCCGCGTGTGCGCCGTCAAGGCCCCCGGCTACGGCGACCGCCGCAAGGCGATTCTGGAAGACATCGCCGTGCTGACCGGTGGCAAGGCCATCTTCGAGGACCTGGGCATCCAGCTCGACGGCGTCACCCTGGCCGACCTGGGTACCGCCAAGAAGATCAAGGTGGACAAGGACAACACCGTCGTCATCCAGGGCGGCGGCAAGAAGGCGGACATCACCGCCCGCGTCACCCAGATCCAGCGGGAACTGGACAAGTCCACCAGCGACTACGACCGCGAGAAGCTGAGCGAGCGGATCGCCAAGCTGAAGGGCGGCGTCGCCAAGATCAACGTCGGTGGGGCCACTGAGAGCGAAGTGAAGGAGAAGAAGATGCGGGTCGAGGACGCCATGTTCGCCACCCGCGCGGCGAACCAGGAAGGCATCCTGCCCGGTGGCGGCGTCGCCCTGCTGCGGGCCAGCGACGGCCTGAAGGCGGCCGGCCTGACCGACGACGAGGAGGTCGGCTTCCGCATCGTCGCCCGCGCCTGCAAGGCCCCGATCCGGCAGATCTGCGAGAACGCCGGTGAAGACGGCAACGTCATCTCCAACGACGTGCTGAAGAACAAGGACAGCAACTGGGGTTACGACGCCCGCGGCGGCGAGCACTGCGACATGGTCAAGAAGGGCATCATCGACCCGACCAAGGTGGTCCGCAGCGCGCTCCAGAACGCGGCCAGCGTCGCCACCCTGCTGCTGACCAGCGACGCGCTGGTCGCCGACGCCCCGAAGGACGAGCCGAAGAAGGGCGGGGCCGGCGGCGGCGGCTACGACGACATGTACTAACCCGCAAACGGCACCGGAGCGGAAACCGTCATCGCCTCGCCCTCGTCTCAATGACGGGGGCGAGGTCGTTTCCGGAGGCGGGCACTCCAGAGGACTGGGGTTGCCGGACGCGGACTGACGACATCGCGGAACCATCGTCTCGACGCGGTCGGGCGTTCGGGATACACCTTCTGTCTCGAAGGTCGTGCGCCCCGCGGGGGTTGGGGAACCCCCCGTCGGCGGGGTGGTGCGCCCCCTGGGGGTGCGGCCCCACCACCTTCCCGTGCCTCCGCCACAGTTCCCGCAATTCCCCCCGCCGAAATTCCCGAAGTGACGACACGCCCGGAGAGGCTCGATGAAGCGGATTCGGATCGGTAACGGGTGCGGGTTCTGGGGCGACAGCGTGGACGCGCCGGTGCGACTGGCGGACGCCGGCCGGTTGGACTACTTGACCCTCGAATACCTCGCCGAACTGACCATGTCGATCCTCGCCCGGTTGCGGCACCGCGACCCGGCGGCCGGCTACGCCACCGACTTCACCGACCTCCTCCCGCGCCTCGCCCCGCACCTCGCCACCGGGTTGAAGGTCGTCACCAACGCCGGCGGCATGAACCCCCGTGCCTGTGCCGAGAAGGCGCGGGAACTGCTGACTTCCGCCGGGCTACCGCACCTCAAGGTCGGCGTCGTGGCCGGCGACGACCTGATGCCGAACCTGGACGCGCTGCTCGCGGCCGGGCACCCGCTGAACCACCTGGACACCGACGAGCCGCTGTCGGCGGTGCGGTCGCGGGTCGTCAGCGCGAATGCGTACCTCGGCTCGGCTCCGATCGCGGACGCCTTGCGGTTGGGGGCGGCGGTGGTCGTGACCGGCCGCGTGGCGGACGCCTGCCTGACGGTCGGCCCGTGCTTGCACGAGTTCGGCTGGCCCGTCGATGACTGGGATCGCCTCTCCGCCGGGTCCGTGGCGGGGCACCTGATTGAGTGTGGGGCGCAGGCTACCGGCGGGTTGTGGATCAACGCCGATGACTCGACGGGGTTGGAAACCGTCGGCTACCCCATCGCGGACATCGCCGAGGACGGCAGTTTCACGCTGACGAAGCCGGCCGGCACCGGCGGCGCGGTGAACCTCGAAACCGTCGCCGAGCAACTGCTGTACGAGGTCGCGGACCCGGCCCGGTATTGCACCCCGGACGTGGTCGCCGACTTCACGACGCCGACCTTCGCGCGGTCCGGCCCGGACCTCGTGTCGTGCGTCGGCGCGAAGGGGCACCCCGCCACCGACACCTACAAGGTGAGCGTGGCGTACGGCGACGGGTACGCCGCCGCCGGTTCCCTGGTCATTCCCGGCCCGAACGCCGTGGCGAAGGCCCGCGCCAGCGGTCGCATCCTGCTGGACCGGTTGCGACAGTCCGGTGTCACGTTCGCGCACTCGCTGGTGGAGGTGCTCGGCGCGGGTGACTGCGTGCCGGGTGTCACCCGTACCGCCGACCCGCCGGAGGTGGTGCTGCGGGTCGCCGTCCGCGACGCCAACAAAGGGAACGTCACGCGGTTCACGAAAGAGTTCGCGCCGCTGGTCACGAGCGGCTTCCCCGGCACGACGGGGTACACCACCGGTCGCCCGCAAGTCCGCGAGGTGTACGCCTACTGGCCGGCCCTGATCGCGAAGGCGGCCGTCACGCCGACCGTCGAAGTGCTGGGGTGAGGGCCTCTACTTCCGCTTCTTCGGCTTGGCCTTCTTCGCGGCGGTGGCGGCCAATTTCGCTTCGAAGGCGGCGTGTTCGGCGGTGGCCAACCCCTTCTGCAACACCGCCAGCACCGCCCGCCCGTCGCCGGCCAGCAGCGCCGCCACGTCCAGCCACAGGCCGGGGAAGGCGACGCTCTTCAGGTAGCCGTCGGCGGGGTTCGGCACCAGCGGGACGTACTTCTTCCGTTTCAGCACGAACCAGTCGAACAGGCCGGCCGCTGTCCGCCACACGAGGTACTCGCGGACGCCGTTTTCCTCGTAGGTGTCGTACTTCACGCCCAAGTCGGTCGCGGCCGACGTGTTCGCGATCTCGGCGATCAACTCCGCTGCGCCGACGATGTAGCCGTGCTCATCCGTCGTCGTCGCACCGCCGGATTCCGGCCGGATGCGGAGCGTCATGTCCGGTTCGGTCGCGGAATCGCTGTGCGGCAGTTCGGTGGTGACGGGGGCGAACGACTCCACGCCGTTGGTGTTTGCGGCGTACAGGTAAAGCCACCCGTTCAGTGCGGACTGCGGATGGGCATGATGCCCGCCGGCGATGGGAGGCATGGCGCGATCCAGAGCGGAGCCGTTCCGAACCGGGCGGGAGTTGATGGAGACCACCCCGCGCAGCAACTCCGCGCGGGTGCCCACTGGTGACGCCTCGTACCGGCGCATGAATTCCCGGAGCGTCAGTCGGTCGCCGTCGCGGAGCGGTGGAATCGCTTCGGCGTTCAACTTCACCATGACCGTGCCTCCGAAGGGCCGTTGTTATCTTATCGCCCGCCGAGGTTCCGCCCGGCGCGCTTGAGGATGTACGCCGTCGCGGCCGTATCCGACTCCGAGTGCCACCGCTGGCACACGTCCCGCACCCACGCCGGTTGCGATTTCCCGGCGTCGTTCAGCCAGTTCGCCACCGAGTCCTGGACGTACCGCTCCGGGTCGGCCTTCAGCGGTTCGAGCAACGACAGCCCGAGCGCCGGGTTGTCCTTCAACGCCTGGATGTGACTGGCCCACACGCCGCGCGGGCGGGTCGCTTCCACGGCGAACCGGCGGAGGAACGGTGACGCTTCCCCCGTCCACGGCATCAGCAACTTGACGGCGTGAGGAATGTTCCCGGCGAGGTGTTGTCGGATCGGCATCCACGCCCACTCGCGGACGCCGAAGTGCGAGTCATCCGCCAGCGGGCGAATGAGGGCGAGTCGGTCCTTCAGTTTCAACTTGGGTGCGAGACCGACGGCGAAACACGCCCACCCGCGAACGGTGTCCGACGGGTGCTTGGCGCAGCGGTCGATGTCATCGAGGCCGAAGTGCCGCAGCAGAATTGCCCCGACCAGTTCCATCCGCCGGGTGACGCCCCGGTCGGCCGACTCGCGGATCAAGGCGAGGTCCGATTCAGACAGGTCGGGAATCGCGGCCTCGGCCAGCCGGGCGAAATCGAGGGCCAACCCGTCGGCCAGCGTTCTGGTTTCGAGGGTGCCGGCGTGGAGTTGGGCCAACACGTCCGCCGGGATGTCGGCGATTCGGGGGGTGCCCTTGCGTGGGGTAGTCATGGCGAGGGGACTTCCTTGGCTTTCCAGAGGAACCGCTTCACCGCCCGACGCCAATCCACTTCGATCCAGTCAGCGCGAAAACGCAGGGACATGTGATTGGCTCCTCTTCACCCAGCACCGGCACCTTGCGCGGCGCGGGTTAACGCCGCGCAGGGGGGCAGTTTCGTAGGGGCGGGTTGACGCGCCCCCCCCACCGCCGCCAAACTTGGGGGGCGTTGCGCCGGGGTGGGGGGCCGCCC
>JBBRUO010000181.1:0-10193 GCA_038247725.1 Gemmatales bacterium | reverse complement strand
GTACAACGTGTACGGCAGCGGGAAGATCTACCACGGCAACGCTCATCGCCCCGGCGAATGGTCCGACTACTTTGTCGGGGCCAAGGAGAAGGCGACCCCTCATCCGGACTCCAAGAACGACGGCGTCGGCGGCATCAAGTTCCGCCCGCTCACCGACGACTCGACGTTGCCGGACGAGAGTATCGTCGATTATGGCATCAAGCAGTTGAGCGCGAAGCACGAGAAGCCGTTCTTCGTCGCCGTCGGGTTGCACAAGCCACACATGCCGTGGAACGTGCCGAAGAAGTACTTCGACCTGTTCCCGCTGGACAAGATCGAACTGCCGCCCGTCACCAAGGACGACCTGACCGACGTGCCGGCGGGCGGACTGAAGATGGCCAAGCCGAACGGCGACCACGCGGCAATGCTGAAGTCCGGCCGCTGGAAGGAAGCGGTGCAAGCGTACCTGGCCACCATCGCGTACTCCGACGCGCAGATCGGCCGGCTGCTCGACGCCTACGACCAGTCGCCGTACAAGGCGAACACGGTCATCGTGTTCTGGGGCGACCACGGCTGGCACCTCGGCGAGAAGGAACACTGGCGGAAGTTCGCCCTGTGGGAGGAAGCCACGCGGGTGCCGTATCTGTGGGTGGTGCCGGGCGTCACGAAGGCCGGCGGCGTGTGCGACCGCACCGTGGACCTCATGAGCGTCTACCCGACCCTTTGCGGGCTGTGCGGGGTTGAACGGCCGAAGCACGTCGAAGGCGAGGATATCACCCCCCTGCTCCGCGACCCGAAGGCGAAATGGGACACACCGGCGATCACCACCTTCCACCGGAACAACCACGCCATCCGCACCGCGAAGTGGCGGTACATTCGCTACGCCGACGGCGGCGAGGAACTGTACGACCACGACGCCGACGAGTACGAATGGACGAACTTGGCGTCGGACGCGAAGTTCGCCGACGTGAAGACGCGGCTGATGAAACTGTTGCCGACGACGAACAACCCCGAACTGCCCCGCGCGAAAGGGACGAAGTGAGCGTGAGCCTCCGCGCTCGCGGCGATCACCCCGGCGGGAGGGCGGCGGTCGCGAGTCGGGTGACGGCGTCGCGGAAGACGGCCTCCGCCGGGAACGTCCGCTCCAACTCGGCCCGGTGCCGGGCGACGTATTCCAGGGCCAAGGCCAGCGGGATCGTCGCCTGCGGGGTGGTCAGGAACGTCTCGCTGCTGTCGAGCATGGCGTGTGCGAACCGAACCGGTGCGGGCACGCCGCGAATCGCTTCGTCGAACGGGTTCGCGCACAACGCCGGCGGCGATGTGACGAGAAACTGCCGACAGACGAACGGCCGCTCGGCGTAGATGCCGCAGGCGTCGTCGGTCAGGAACGGGCAGACCAACCCGAGGCCGAAGTATTGTTTAGCGATGGGCAGGGCGTCTTCCTGACGAAGGGTCTGCGGTCGTTCCAGATATTGTTCCAGCAACCCGGCTTCCAACAGCGCCGCCGCGTTCGCGGCGAAGCGATCGCGGACGTCCGTCCGCCGCGGCTCCGGCAGCCCTTCCACCAGCCGCCACAGGGCATACGCTTCAACCGGCGTGACCGGCACCGGCTGCGCCCGGCAGCAGGCCGAGCACCCCTTCGCGCACGTCACCCGCTCGCCGGTCTCGGCTTCCACCTTCGCCACCGCCAGATCGACGGCTTTGTCGTCCAACTGCCGCAGCAGTGGCAACACGGCGTCCAGCCGCACCGCCGGTGGCGGCGTCGGCACCTCCGCGTCGATGGGCTGACCGAGAACCTTCAACTGCACGCGCACGGTGGTGGACATTCGCGGACACTCCCCGTGGATTCACACGGCGCGACCCCTCTCCGTGTCGTTCCGTTCGTAGAACGACATGATCTGTTCTACGCCTCCAACCCCCGCCGTGCCGTGAACCTGCCACCCGTTCAACTGGTCCGCCAGACCGCCCCGCAGCCGACCGTCGCCGACGTGCGGGCCGACACCCTCCGCGCGTGGGGGGAGTCGAAGCTCGCCAAGCGGATCACACCCGGCATGAAGATCGCCGTCGGGTGCGGCAGCCGGGGCATCAAGAACTTCCAACTCATCACGCAGGCGACGATTGCCGCGCTGAAGGCTTTGGGGGCCGAGCCGTTCGTGGTCGCGGCGATGGGGTCGCACGGTGGGGCCACCGCCGCCGGTCAGCGGAGCCTGCTGGCCCACTACGGCATCGACGAAGCCAGCCTGGGGGTGAAGGTCGTCACCGACATGGACGCGGTGCAGGTGGGCACCAACAGTTGGGGCGAGCCGGTCTGGTTCGACAAGAACGCGCTCGCGGCCGATGGGGTCGTCACCGTGTCGCGGGTGAAGCCGCACACCGACTTCCGAGGCGACTTCGAGAGCGGCATTTTGAAGATGCTGGTGATCGGATTGGGCAAGCGGCACGGCGCGGACCAACACCACCGGTACGGGGTTCGCGGCCTGAAGGAGATGATGCCGGAGACGGCGAAGGTGTTGGTGGAAAAGACGCCCTTCCTCGGCGGGTTGGCCATCTTGGAAAACGCGAAGGAACAGACCGCCCGGCTGGAAGTGGTGGACTCGTCCGACCTGTTCACTCGCGAGCCGGTGTTGTTGAAGGAAGCCTTCTCGCTCCTCGGCCGCATCCCGTTCCGCCAACTGGACGTGCTGATCGTCGGCGAGTGCGGGAAGAACTACTCCGGCGCGGGGATCGACCCGAACGTGGTCGGCCGGTTGCTCATCGAGGCGCATCCGCACCTGGAAACGAACGACCCGTCGATCACGCGGCTGGCGTGCCTGGACATCTCACCGGACTCGGACGGCAACGGCACCGGCATCGGCATCGCCGACCTGACCACCAGCCGGGCGTTAAAGGCCATCTGGAGCCGGCCGTTCGAGATGAACAATCTGACCGCACGATTCCTGTGGCGGAGCAAGTTGCCCATCGCCTTCGGCACCGACCGCGAGTGCATCGACGCCGCCGTCGATACCTGCTGGCAGCCGAAGCTGGACCGGGTGCGGCTGGCGGTCATCCCGAACACGCTCGAAGTGTTCGACCTGTGGGTGTCGGCCCCGCTGGTCGAGGACGCGAAGACGGTGCCGGGGGTGGAGTTGGTCGGCGGGCCGCGCGAACTGCCGTTCGACGCCCTCGGCGGGCTGAAGCAGGAAGAACTGTTCCCCGACAGCGTGCGCGGCCGGCGGAAGAAGGCCAAGGGCGGACATTGAAGGACTGACGATGTCCGCGTTGTTTGGCGAATGCGAAACGGGGCAAAAGCCATGCTGATGAGGTCCCACCGTGGAAGAAACCGCGAATGTGCTGGGCGGACTCGCGCTCGGTTCGGGCGTCGTGGCGCTCGGACTGGTATCGGCCTTCTGGGGATGGATGCGAAGGTGGTATCGGGAGTGGATACCAAAGGTGTGGGTGTCGTTGTTCCGATTGATGGCTGCGGTTGCCGGAGTTCTCCGTGTAGCAGCCGGATCGACTGCCGCCCAAGGGGCATCCCCTTCCTGGCTTCCGCTGCTAATCGTCGCGGCCCTCGGGTATGCGTTATGGGAATTGGTCGGCATCATTGGAGATGCGAAAGCCAAAGCCGAGAAGAAACGGACAAGGCAGGACTACGACGACGAGTTGGAGGCGTTGAGACAGGCGGCGGCGGACGCCGAAGGCGAAGCCGAGCGCCTGGGCTATCTGGCCTCGTCGTTGCGCGAACTCGTGACCAAGAAAATACAGCGGGTCCGCGAGGCACTTCGCGCTTCGACTCTGAAGCAAGGTTCGCTGCCCGAAGTGAAGGAGGCGCTGTCACCCGTGGCGCACGCCCGCTCCGTCCTGGAGAACTTCGCCGTCCACCTGCGGAACGTCGCGCGGATGTCCGGCGGGCGGATGAATCAGAACTTCCGGATCGCGGTCTACGGCGAGAAGGACGGCTTCCTCCACCCGATTGACGCCTTCGATTTGAGAACCCGCCGGCACGACCCGCTGAGTTCGTACAGCCGGCACAAGGATCGTTTCTGCTTGGACAACCGCGAGCGTCCGGCACATGCCGTGCAATGCCTGCACGCGGGGCGGATGCTGATCGTCGAGAACTGCGGCGAGGCTCCCGACTTCGACCACTTTTCCGAACCACAGAAGGTATACTTAAAATCGATGGTGGCGTGCCCGCAGTCGAACGTCTCGTCGGAGGGGGGGTCGGTGGTGGTCACCATCGACACGGACGCGGCGGGATACTTCCGCGAGGAACACTGCGTATCGCTGGAACTGCAGATCGAGGAGTTCGCTGTGCGCCTGGCCCTGGAATATGCACTGGCCGGTTTGGTGAGAGAGCCGCTAACCCAAGAACAGGAGTGACCCATGCGCGTGATCACCCTCCCCGCCATTACCTCGCCGGAAGAGACCGCCGAGATCGGTCGCCGGCTCGACGCCCTTCAGCGGGTCATCATGGCCGACGCCGAACGACGGAAGCAGGCCCGCGAACTCCGCCGGCTCCGGCGCATCGCTGCGACGGTGACTACGAAGCCGGCCGCCATCACTCCGAACCGTTAGCACCACTCAAAACGGCAGGTCCGCCAGCTTCTTACGGATTCGCAGCAAGTTCCAGACTTGGCCGACGGCAAAGGCGGCGAGAACAGGGCCATTCCGTTCTCGGGTCTTTCGGGTCGGTCGCTCTCTCCGAGAGCGACTCTTGCGAACCACCGACTCTCGGAGAGAGCGACCCACCCTGAAAAACGGAATGGCCTTGGCGGCGAGAAGTCGGGCGCTGATACACGAACCCGTGCGACACTCGGAGGGACCGCGTGAACCTGCACCTCGCCGGAAAAACGGCCCTCATCACGGGTGGCGCGAGCGGCATCGGGCTGGCGACGGCGCGGGCGTTCGCGGAGGAGGGATGCTCGCTCGGCTTGTGGGACCGCGACGGAAGCGTCGGGCGGATCGCGGCCGAACTCGCCGGCGAGTTCGGCGTACAAGCCACGGGTACGGTCTTGGATGTCACGGATTTCGACGCCGTCAGTCAGGCGGCGGAGGTGCATGCCCGGCATGGTGGGGGGATCGATCACGTCGTCCACTGCGCCGCCATCGGGTCGGGCAAGTTCGGGTTCCCGTTCACCAACTTGACACCGGCGGACTGGCCGCGCGTGCTGGAAGTGAACGTCCTCGGCACGGTGAACGTGGCCCACGCCGTCGCCCCGCACATGGTCCGAGTCGGTGGGGGGACGTTCGTGTTCCTGGCTTCGGTCGCCGGGCAGATCGGTTCGCAGACCGACCCGCCGTACAGCGCGAGCAAGGCCGCCACCATCAACTTCGCCCAGTGCCTGGCGAAGGACTTGGCCCCGCACGGCGTTCGCGTCAACACCGTCTGCCCCGGCATGGTCCAAACACCGCTGAACCGCACGGTGTGGCAGGCGTGGCACGACCAAGCCCCGGAGGGCGAACGTCTGGGGTACGACGAGTGGGCCGAGCGGAAGCTCCAAGCCGTTGTGCCGCTGGGCCGCTGGCAGTCGCCAGCCGATGTCGCGGCCATGATTGTCTTCCTGTCGTCCGACCGCGCGGCCCAGGTGACGGGCCAGACCATCAACGTGGACGGCGGGTTCGTGATGCACTGGTAAGCGCCCGCCAACAAGATGGCCGTGGAGGTTTCCCGCCACAGCCCCATGCCACATGCTCGCGCGGCGGGCTAACATGACACCTCCCCACGGAGGTTTCTTCATGCGCTCGCTCGCGTTCGTCCTCGCCCTGTCCGCGTTCGCCCTCGCCGCCGATCCGGATACCGACAATCTCGGCAAGCTGTCCACGAAGTACGAAACGGGCAACCGCGGCCCCGCCACCGTGTCCAGCGGCAAGGGCGACCCCGGCGGCGTGTCGTACGGGTCGTACCAACTCGCGTCGAAGATCGGCCGCGCGGATCAGTTCGTGACGAAGTATTACCCCGAGGAGTTCAAGGGCTTGAAGGGCGGCAGCGACGAGTTCACCAAGAAGTGGAAGGAGCTGGCCGCGAACGATCCCGCCGCCCTGAAGACGAACGAGCACGAGTTCATCCGCGTCACGCACTACCAGCCGCAGGCGGAGAAGCTGAAGAAGGCCGGGCTGGACGTGGCGAAGCGGTCGGCGACGTTCCGCGACGTGGTCTGGTCGGTGGCCGTCCACCACGGGCCCAACACGGATGTCATCACGAAGGCACTGGAATCGCTGACGCGAGACGGCAAGGCGGTGGCGGATGTCGCGGAGACGGACCTCATTCAGGCCGCGTATGCCGAGCGCGGCAAGTCCACGCCGGACGGCAAACTGGTGCGATTCAAGGGCGTCTCCACCGACTGGATCCCCGGCCTCAAGAAGCGATTCGAGAACGAGCAGAAGGACGCCTTGGAGATGTTGGCGAAGGAGAAGAAGTGACCGCTTCGCCGCGAGGAGATGTATTCAGCCTCACTACTTCTCGCGGAAAGAAATCATCAGGCAGCCGAACGGAGATCGATCCACCGGATGCCATCCGATGGCGAAGTCCCCAAGGCAGATATGGTGCTGACGCAGAAACCCCGGATCGATTGCGGATTTCCCGTCCTTGACGGTTTGCGTGTCAACCGCATCGAGGAAAGTCGCCGTGACGGTGTAACAGATGTCGTACCAGCTTGAGTACTTACACAGGAATCGGATGCCGAGAGCGTCGAATTGCAGGTGGCTGAATCGTGTAAATTGGGTTCGTTTTTGGTCGATCAGGATTGGATTGCTTCGGTTGTAGCCGACCAGAACGTCGTAGCACACCCACACGCCGTGGAGTGGCAGCTTCCTTCGCGAGTTCACATCCGGACGGAGGACAACGATTTTCGACAGCCCGTTCGGGACGAGAGTCGAAAACCCCAGCACGACCCCGCGCTCATCATCCAAGTAGTAGATGTTCTCCGACCCTTGGATCGGCAGCAATGACGAAATGCCGGATACTACCGCACTCTCCGTGAGGAGACTGGCCAGGAAGTTGAGGATAGACTGGAAGAGATACTCAACCATCATTGCTCCTGCTGGTGGTTTGCGCACCCGCCTCCTACCCCCCCACCCACGCGCGGAAGCGGCCGGTGAGCCACGGGGTCAAGGTGCCCTCCCGCCAGCGGCGAAAGGCCTTCCCGACCAGCACCGCCGCGTGCCGGGGAATGTGTCGCCAGCCGACGTTCCGCCAGAACACCCGCTCCTCGTTCCGCGATTGCAACTCCAGCACCCGCCGACTCGGCGTGCGGCCGTAACTGGCCGACACCCGATGCCACACCACGGACGCCGGCTCAAACCAGGTGTTACCGAGTTTCTGCAGTCGGTGCGACAGGTCCACGTCCTCGAAGTACGCGCCGAAGTCGGCGGGGAACAGCCCGGCGGCGATCAACGCCGAGCGGCGGTAAAAGGCGGACGACGCGGATGCGCCCCAGACCTTTATCCCCCTCACCCCTGACCCCTCTCCCTCCACGGGAGAGGGGCACCAACTGTGGCCGTGCCACCGCTTGCGGGCGAAGCCGCCGGGGTCGTACTCGTCGCCGGCGCTATCAATCAGCGGCGGTTGGCCACGGCGGTCGGGGTCGAGTTGCAACACGAGCGGGGCGACCGCCACCACATCCGGCGAGGCGAAGCGGGCGAGCGCGGCCTCGGCCCAGCCGCGGGTGACTTCGGTGTCGTCGTTCAGCATCTCGACGATGTCGCCGGTGCTGGCCTGGATGCCGATGTTCGCCGCGGTGCAAAAGCCGGAGCGGGACGAGAGGCGCAGGGCGCGAACCGACGGAAACCGCGACGCGGTTTCCGTGACGACCGCCCCGTCCGATCCGTCATCGACGACGAGGATTTCGGCGTGCGGCGGCGCGAACGCGGTCACGGTGCGGAGGCAGCGGGCGAGCAGATCCGCCCGGCTGTACGACGGGATGACGACGGAGAGGCGCATGAGAGGTGCCTTCCTTCTTGTGGCACCGGCCTCCGAGCCGGTGTCGAATTCCCACCGGCTCGGAGGCCGGTGCCACGAACACCTACTCGCGGGTCTTGCCGTCGTTGACGGCGGACCCGGCTTCCAGGAACGCGGCGGCGTGGCGGATGCGGCGGTCGGCGGCGGCGTCGCGGTCGTGCAGCACGTCGCCCACCAGCCCGCGCAGTTCGCCGTAGCACGCGGCCACATCCGGCTGCCGCCGCCACTTCGCCATCAGCCCGCGCGCCCAGCCTTCCAGCCAGACGATGCCGCCGAGGGCCTTCTGCTGCCACCGCGGCCAGTGCTTCCGGGCGTACTGCAACAGGGCGTGCCGCGTGACGAGCCGGAGCGGGGCGGGCACCGTCCGCACGTGCAGCGGGAAGTGGTGCGTGACCCGCAGGTTTGGGTCGAACCACACGCTCCAGCCGGCCTCGCGGGCGCGGCGGCAGAAGTCCACGTCCTCGTAATAGAGGAAGAACTTCTCGTCCAAGCCCTGCAACTCCTCGAAACAGTCGCGGCGGACGAGCAGGCACCCGCCCGTCACCCACGGCACCTGTTGGCGACCGGTTTCTGGTTGGTGGCGGCACTTGCGCCGGGACCGCGGTTTCAGCAGCCCCAACAGCGTGCGGGTGAAGGTCGGGAACGCCCCACTCGACGCCTGCCGGGAGCCGTCGCGGTTCCGCAGTTGGAAGCCGATGACGCCGGCGGACGGATCGACTGCCGGGAACCGCTGGGCCGACTCGAGGACATGGTCGAGGAACCCGTCGGGCACCGTCACGTCCGGGTTCAACAGCAGCACCCACTCACCCCGACTCAAGCGGCTGCCCTTGTTGACGGCCCGCGCGAACCCCGTGTTCCGGCCGAACTTCATCACCGACACGCCGGACAACCGCCGCAGTTTCTTCGGGATGGCCGACTTCGGCGAGTGGTTATCAACGACGACGATCTCGGCCGCGCCGCGGCGGACCGCCTCGCACCGGCGGAGTTGGCGGGTCAGGCGGGCGGTGTTCTTCCACTGGCAGAAGTTGACGATGACAACCGACAACTGCGGCGTCTCGATGGCGACGGCGGCGCGGGGCGGGCGGGGTCTCGGCCGCGCGACCGGCGGCGAAGGGGAAACGTCGAGGAGTGCGGCCACGCCCATTGCGGATCCTTCCGTGGGGGCGGCCAATCCGTCGGCCGCCGACCGGTGAACGGGGGGAACATACCCACCCCCGGCCGGTTATTGCAACAGCAACTGGCGGAGCGGGCGGGGCGAGATGTGAGGACGGGCGTTCGACGGGTAATCCGCGGATCAGAACAGGTTCGACCACCGCAAGTCGGTCAACTGCGGTTTCGGCGACTTCGCCAGTCGGATGACGAGGTCGGTCATGTGTTCCACGCACCAGTCGAAGTACGTCGGCGTCAGCCGGTTCACGTCCATGTCCGGGGCCGGGTTCATGAAGTCGATGGCGTAAGGAACCCCGCCCTGCACCGCCCACTCGACCGTGTTCATGTCGTAGCCGAGCGCCGTCACCAGCGTCAGGCAGTCGCGGACGATGCGGTCGTGCAGTTCCTTCTTCAGGTAGTTCTCATCGAGGATGTACTGGCGACGGTGGGTGTCGTAGGGCATTACCAGTACGTCGCGCTGGCCCAAGCACATGCAGCGGACGTACTGCTCCCACGGGATGAACTCCTGGAGGATCATCGTCATCAGGCCGGACTCGTTATAGGCGCGGATCAACTCGTCCCGCGAATGACAGATGTAGACACCCCGCCATCCGCCGCCGTGCGCGTCCTTCAGCACGCACGGAAATCCGCCCACCGCGTCAATGACGTAATCCCAGTTCAGCGGGAAAAGGAGGTTTCGCAGGCTCTGGTCGTGGACGATGCCGGGGACGTAGTCCTTGTTCGGCAGGGCGATGGTCCTCGGGTGCGCCAGGCCGAGTTTCGTACACAGCGACGCACCGAAAAACTTGTCGTCCGCCGTCCACATGAATGGGTTATTGATGACGTGGACGCCTTCCAGAACGGCGTGTTTCAAATAGCTGCGGTAATATGGCACTTCGTGTGAGATGCGGTCCACGATCACCGAGTACGGGTTCGGCTCGGTCATGCTGGTGCCGCCGAGTTTGACGAACTCCACCACCACGCCGGCGTCCCGCGCCGCCACCGCCTCGATGAACTTCGGCGGGAACGACCACTCCATCCCGCACAGCAGACCGACTTTCTTATTCATGATGCATATCGGGGCTACGGGGTTTCAGATGTCGAGCGTTCGCAGGTCGCGGTCGAGCCG